>CAZJUU010000208.1:0-2526 GCA_964549295.1 uncultured Candidatus Bathyarchaeia archaeon | reverse complement strand
GACTATGAAGAGGTTCGCAAAGTCTTCTTGAATCCTCCAACAACTCACGAATACAAACTGCAATATCTTGGCATTCAAGAGAAGGAAGTCTATGACTTCCTCTGTAATGAAAGAAGCTTCTCTAAGCAGTCAGTTGATACAGTTGTTCAAAGAATGAAGCAGTTCTATTCTAATTTGAGACAGTCTAATCTTGGCAAATGGACAGGAGCATAAGATGAATCCACGTTTTGATGAGACACAATTCTCTCCACTGGCAGAGCTATGTGTGAACTTGGAAAAGACAAGTGGACGAATTGAGAAGACACGGCTTCTAGTCGCTTTCTTGAAGCGATTGCGACCTGATGAGATAGAGCCTGCAGTTGCCATGATCACGGGTAGAACATTTCCTGAACCAGATCAGAGGGTCCTAGTAGTTGGCGGTCGAACCTTATGGAAGATGATTACTCAGCCTGTCCGGCAAACCGCTTTGACTCAATCGCCCCTGACAATCAAGAGGGTTCAGAGAAGTTTTGATGAAATAGCGTCCGCTCAAGGTGAAGGCTCTAGAGAGAAGAAGAAGGCTTTGGTCGATGCGTTACTGGGACAGGCTTCACCAATAGAACGAGAATACATTATGAGGATACTGTTCGGTGAGATGCGTATAGGTGTAGTTGAAGGAGTCATGGAGGAGGCCATTGCAAAGGCAGTGGATGTCGAAGTTGAACTTGTTAAGAGAGCAAACATGCTGTATGGAAACATAGGCGCCGTTGCTCGAACGGCCCTAGAGAAAGGACGGGAAGGGCTGAAACAGGTTTCCCTAACACTCTTTAGACCGATCAAGCCTATGCTTGCAGAAATGTCAGATCTAAAGGAGATTTTTTCAGAACAACACGGTGAGATAGCGTTCGAGTACAAGTTTGACGGAGCGCGGATACAGGCCCACAAGGACAGCAATCGAGTGGTGATCTACACTAGGCGATTGACTGATACAACTCCCAGTCTGCCTGACATTGCAAGTGCCATTCGAGAGAAGGTTCATGCGGACAAGGCCCTTGTAGAGGGGGAAGTCGTTGCGGTTGGAAAGAATGGGAAACCACTGCCATTCCAAGATTTGATGAGGAGATTCCGGAGAACGGTTGACGTTGAGAGAGCAATCGAAGAGATTCCTTTGAAACTCTACTTGTTCGATATACTTTTTCTGGATGAAACTTCACTGTTCGAAAAGCCATATCAAGAAAGATGGCGTGTCCTTGGCACCATCTCTGACGGGGAGATTCTGGCAAGGAGAATAGTCACCAATCAAATCTCCGAAGCTGAACAGTTCCTGTCGGAAGCCATCCGAGCGGGGCATGAGGGGTTGATGGCCAAATCGCTTGATGGAACCTACACACCTGGCCTGAGAGGAAAAAGATGGCTGAAGATTAAACCCTCAGAGAGACTAGATCTTGTCATTGTTGCAGCTGACTGGGGATCTGGTAGAAGAAGAGGATGGCTTAGCAACTATCATCTCGCGGTGAGAGATGAGGAGAGAAGCAGGTTTCTCGATGTTGGAAAAACCTTCAAAGGCTTAACGGATTCTGAGTTTCAAATAATGACTGACAAACTTCAGAATCTAAAAATCCGCGAAACGGATTACACAGTTCTCGTCAAACCTGAGATCGTTGTCGAGGTTGCGTATAACGAGATTCAAAAGAGCCCTCACTACGATTCTGGTTTCGCTTTGAGGTTTGCCCGGATCAAACGGATTAGAGATGATAAAGCACCCGATGAGATCGATACTATCCAGAACCTTGGGAGGTTGTACGAGAGGCAGTTTGAACAGAAATCCAAGCTGAGAATTGAGCCCTGAGGAATCTGCGATGAATGTGGCCGTTCTATTCAGTGGCGGAAAGGATAGTTGTTTCGCACTCTGGCATGTTCTCCATCAAGGTTGGAATGTTGCTTCTCTAGTCTCTGTCCACCCAGAGAATCCCAACTCGTACATGTTTCACTATCCAAATGTGAAATGGACAAGGTTCCAAGCTGAAGCTCTTGAGTTACCTCTCATAATCTGCGAGACCAAAGGAGAAAAGGAAGATGAACTCATTGACCTTGAAGAATGCCTATCCGACCTGAAAGAGTTGATCAAGATCGAAGGAGTTGTTTCTGGAGCAGTAGCGAGTGAATACCAGAAAACTAGGATTGACAGGATATGTCAAAACCTAGATCTCGCCAGTTTCTCCCCCTTATGGCGGAAGAATCCTGAACTTGTCATAAGGCAAGAGGTCGATCTCGGATTCGAAATTGTTGTATCCACTTGCATGGCTAGAGGCTTCACCGTTGACTGGTTGGGAAGGAGAATAGATTCGCACACTCTGGATGAGTTGAAGAAGATCAGCGCGAAGTATGGATTTCACATGGCCTTTGAAGGAGGCGAGGCTGAGACATTCGTATCTGACGGCCCGATCTTCAGGAAGAAGATCGTCATCAAGAATTCGGAGAAAATCTGGAATGACGAAACTGGATACTTGCGAATAAACAACGTAGAACTCAAGGGGAAGTAGTTCC
>CAZJUU010000207.1:1832-2607 GCA_964549295.1 uncultured Candidatus Bathyarchaeia archaeon | reverse complement strand
AATGCCCTCCGCCACCCTCGGTGATCGGTACGGCATCGTGCAGCCTACGTGAAAGCACAGCTTGGATTTCTCGGAGAGTTCGATGTCTGAGGGAAACCACGAATTTCTTGTGGACCTCGGTTCCAGATATGGATTGGAATCCTTCTTTACGCTCTCCTCAATCCTCTTGTGCGCTTCCATAGGTCCTTTTCCCATCTTTACCAAGGCAAACCGAAGAGCTTCAATCGCATCACTCACTGGAAATCCGCAGGTCTCGTTACAGAACCCGCATGTTGTACATGAATAGATGCATTTTACGACCTCATCTGTCATTTCAAGCTGGTGCTTGCGTTCTATGGCATGAGCCTTCAGCAACCAATAGAGTATTGTCAGTTTTCCTTTCGCTGCATAACTGTCGATCCTGACTTGTTTATATACTGGACATTCTTCCCGACAGAATCCGCATCTGACGTGCATGCACGCCATAGCATTGGTAAAGTACTCTTCCAAAATCGATTGGAGAGACATTTAGAACCCCCTATGCCCTCTGCATAGAATATTCCTAGGGTCAAGTATCTTCTTGATCTCCTTAAGATAATCAAGGCCTGATCCAAGCTGCTCCCTCGCCCACATGCTGCTTCTAAGCCCCATCCCATTGGCGGCCGAGAGAGAGCCGCCCAAACTCAAGGCGCGCCGATAGATCTTCTCTTTGAAGTCGAACCACTTCTGAATCTCCGCCTTGCTTTTGGTGTCTATTGGAGCACCAACGTAAAGACCAAAAGGTATCGGCCCTCTT
>CAZJUU010000207.1:461-1822 GCA_964549295.1 uncultured Candidatus Bathyarchaeia archaeon | reverse complement strand
GCCCCAGCCATACTTCTTCTTCAACTCCAAGTAGTAATCGTAGTATTCTTGGAACTTTCCAAATGGAATACAGGCGTCGATGATATCACCTTCGAAGGCCTTGGCGGAGATGGAGAAGGAGCTCTTGTCGTAGGTTTCCTTCGTTATCCATATCGATTGCCACCAAGACTCGGTAAGGGCCGTAGGCAGTTTGGTGGCACGGAATTTCCTGCATATCTTTAAAGCTTCTTTCGCATTGAACATTGCGACTTTCTCGTCCCCGGAAAAACCCAAAAGCATTGCCCATGTCATGTTTCTCGGCGCACCCATTTGTATTCTCTTCAAGTATCTTAGTAGAAAGGGACGATCAAACATGTATACCGTCTCAATTGCGATCCCCGCTTTCTGCATGGCCACACATGCATCCAGCGCATCTTGAAGGGATCTGAAGCCTAGACTATATCTTGTTCGAAACTCAGGGTTCGGGTAGATCTTTAGAATGGCTTCCGTAATGATTCCAAGGGTACCTTCAGCCCCTAGGAACAGATTGAGAAGATTGTGACTGGGAAGAGACAGATATGACTTCCCTCCAACCTTGAGCAGTTCTCCATTTCCAAGTACGAGTTCGAGGCCCAGAACGAAATCAAATGCGTATCCATACTTGGCCGTGAACACGTTTAATCCCATTGTTGAAAGAGTACCACCGATCGTTGATGAAACGGCTGGTTCAGGGTGATGTGGAAAGAACATGCCTTTCCTATCGACCTCACGATAGACCGCGTCCATTGTCGCCCCAGCCTCAACAGCAACACAGAGATTCTCGACATCAACTTCGAGGATCCTGTTCATCCGTTTCATGTCCAAGACTATGCCGCCCCGTACGGCAAGGCAACTACCGGCCATCCCAGTTCCGCCTCCCCAAGTGTAGACTGGGACGTCATGCCTACAAGCAATCTTCACAATCTTCTGGATCTCATTCTTACTTCCCGGTTTGACTATTATCTCGGGTGTATAGTCTTCAGCTATCCCTTCGATAGAGTAGTCCTTACTGTAAGCAATTCTATCACTCAACTGCTGTGAGACATATTGCGGCCCGACAACTTCCACAAGCTCTCTAAACAGTGAGTCGATCTGTTCAGTCATCCAAATATCACCGCAAGGAATTCAATGTAAGATTGCAACATATCCTTAAGTGTTTAGAGCAAAAAGAAAATAGGGAAAGGAATGCGTTAATCTGGGGGTAGCTCTGCAAAAATCTTGCTTGCATCGAATCCGCGTTTCTTGTAACGCCAACTGTAGTACAGATATACCGGTACGCCAACTCCGTATATGATTATGAATCCGTAGATCGACAGTATACTCTGTCCGCCACCCGTGGCCGC
>CAZJUU010000207.1:0-451 GCA_964549295.1 uncultured Candidatus Bathyarchaeia archaeon | reverse complement strand
AGAAAAATACACCTGTAGTTACAAGTCCGAGCAAACTCTCTAGTGGAAAGCCTCCGATGTTAAAGCGGAATCCTTGTTCCCATATATGCGGTCTTATGAAAGGCAGAACCATGGGGGCTATGCCGTTTATGAGCACTCTGCACATAATTGAAACCATCATGTAGCTAACCAAGGCTATCCAGGTCTGTACCGAAACTATGACGACCGTGATCGACCCAACAATGATTGCGAAGAGGATTGCAAAGTCTAGACTGTGGTATTTTGAGACGTGAGTAAAGAACTCAGGTGCATAACGATCCATGGAAGTTGCGAACGCACTTCTCGTCGTGTAGTAGAGACTTCCACATATGCTTCCGAGACGATCAAGTGTTGGAAGTAGCATCAGAAAGGCGGCTATGGCTATACTGGGATTCAGGACAGCAGAGAAGGTGTTGAAGCCTAATGGTAAAGC
>CAZJUU010000206.1:0-2945 GCA_964549295.1 uncultured Candidatus Bathyarchaeia archaeon | reverse complement strand
CAAAGCGCATCATGTCGCCGAGTTTTCGACCAAGCATTTTCACGGCTTTCATGAAATGTCCGATCCCAGTGGCGATTCCAATGCATCCGCGGACTCAGAAAAGACTCCGTATGTACGGGCTCCATAAGAAGGTACTGCGCTGTAAGAACATAGCCCCGCTTCCTCCTCTAGGCTACTTGGACTTCCTTATGCTAATGAAGAATTGTAGGTTAGTAGTTACTGACTCTGGAGGATTGCAGGAAGAAGCAACATCTCCTTTGATCAGGAAGCCCGTTGTTGTCATCAGGGAGTCAACTGATCGACCTGAAGCTGTTGAAGCAGGACTTGCGGTAGTTGTTGGAACGAGAAAAGAACGTATTCTGAAAGGAGTGCAATCGATGATGGACAGAAGTCTACCATTCAGATCTCCGTATGGGAACGGTACAGCTGGTCAAAAGATCGCTAGAATCCTGAGACAGGAACTCGAATGAACTCAGCGAAGTTCTCCTGAAGCAGGGCAAATGAAGCTGAACACAAATAAGCGCAGTACAGGATGTTGCTTCGGATACCAGGGGCGAACCATATTGGTCGGTCGTACACCTCGGCCAAGACGACCCGTAGTACTCTCATGTCCGAGATTCTCAGACTTTCGCCAGCGCAGCTTTAGCGTATCTGAAGAGAATTCTATCAATAGGTACCTCGAAATACAAACACTTCATCCTAATTCTCGCAATAAGAATAGAAAGTATGTCGGGATACGTGCGAACACAAGCCTTCCTCAGATAGTAGCTAATTAGCTCGTCAGAATAGGTATTGTACGCTAACCTCGAATAGTATGCCAAGTTTTGGACAAACACAGGATCTTTCAACCATGGTTTTCTTGAAAATCTTCCTGCGTATAGTTCCCTAATGCTGCTTCTACTCCACTCCCTGAACGTTGTTGGTTCCCTGAAGAAACCCATCTGAATTAGTTCATCTGTAACCTCACATTTTGGATAGGGAGTTAGCACTCCAAACGCATAGCTAGCTCTAGGGCATATCTTCTTGATATTCTTGGCCAGTTCCACTGATGCAATGACTTCCTCCTTCGTTTCCCACGGCGTGCCAATGATAAATCCGTAGCTAGGCTCAACATCGTACCTACTTAGGATTCTTGCAGAAGCCACTATTTGCTCAACAGTGATGTCCTTTTGGAGTAGATTCAGGATCCTCTGCGACCCAGACTCGGCCCCGATGGACAAACCAGACAGGCCACTTCTGACTGCTAAATCCAGCAATTCAGATCCGAATCGCTCAAGATAGTCAGCTCGACATTCAGCGAACCATTTCACATCAAGGCCTCTTGCAATCATCTCTCTGCAGATACGTCTCACTCTTTCCAAATCGACAAAGAAGTTGTCATCAACGAAATTGACGAAGTCCACGTCATACTTATCAACCAGGATTTGTACCTCATCTACTACTTTTTGAAAGCTCTTCTGTCGAAACGTTTGGTTCCTCGTCACCACATTTATGCAAAATTTGCAGCGGTGTGGACAACCCCTACTTGACTGGTAGTCAATCGCCCTCCTTCGACCCGCATCGCCAACGACGTAATTCGAAATATCAACGAGGTCATAGTTGATTGGAGGCAGTTCCTCCATGTTTACATAACCTTTCGGACGATTGATCTCCACGCGTGACCCATTCTTATACACCAATCCGTCGATCTCAGCAACAGAACTTCCCGACTCCAAGGCGCTCGCGAGTTTCAGTATTGTGGATTCTCCTTCACCTATGCAGACAAAATCAACGGCCTTATCAGCGCATGTTTGCCTTGAAAAAAGGGTGGGATGCCAACCGCCCAAGACAATAGGAACGTCAGAGATGCTTCTTATGTAATCACTTATCTCAATTGCGTTGTTCACCTCTGTTGTGAGCGAGGTAATCCCAACTAGAAAGGAGGAGTCAACATCCCTTGAGATCAATTCCTTGTAGTTGGGCTGTCTAGCGGCGTCAATACTGTCAACGTCATATCCAGCGGCATCTAGCACGGTTCCAACATGTAACAGTCCCAAAGGAATACTCTTGGTTTGTAGATCATTCTTCGGTTTGATCAATGTGATCTTAGACAATTCATGTGCCTTCCATTATCTCCGAATGCTTATTCATAATTGCCTCTATTGGTTTGGACGTTATGCTAGCGTGTGTTGGTCATTCACTACCTGTTGCATCGGAATCATTCGACTACCTGTGCCAATGATGCATTCGTGGTCGTTATGGGTCGCATGAGCCGTTTGAGTGGCCCTCTCCGATACGAAGGACAACCCTCGTCACCGATGGCGTCCGGTCCGGCCGGAATTGACACCACAACGGCAGCTCATCGCAGTCACCCTCAATATGCGGTCCTACCTCTGTCGAGAGCGCATGCTTACAAGTCCGGTACCAGTTCTCGATAGACCTCACTCACCTTCTGCTCCGTCTTTGTCGGATTGAAGTGTTCCTGTCCGTATCTGTAAGCGCGGTTTCCTAACGCGATTCGCTCTTCATCATGCTCTATCAAATCAAGCAATGCTCGCCGATATCCTTGGGGTGTGTTCTCTACTGTCAGTATCCAGTCCCCGTCCAGTTCGGGTGTTGGAGGGCGTTCCCGGTTGATAACTACAGGAAGGCCAACCAGAAGAGCCTCGATTATGGACTTTGGGATTCCGCAGTAGTCACTGTGTGCAGCAAAGATATCGAAGTCAGACAGCATCTCGCACAGTTCGTCATTGTTCACCGAGCGTAGAAAAGTCACTCGTTCCGACGCCCCGCAATCCTTTGCCACCTCTCGCATGTGTTCGTGAAGCTCGCCGTCTCCGATCAACGTAAGCGTGACCGGTAACGCTGCAACGGCACGGATCAGATTGACAGGATTCTTTCCGGCGATTTGCCGTCCGACCGAGCAAACTCGAGGTGGTGAGACAAGGTCATAAGATGTCTTGCGA
>CAZJUU010000205.1:0-3013 GCA_964549295.1 uncultured Candidatus Bathyarchaeia archaeon | reverse complement strand
TGTTAGAATAGATCGCAACATTTTCGCGGAAAATAAACTTCAACCACACTGTTCCATCAAAGATGTCAGCTCCACAGAGAAAGTACGCCAGAATGCTGAGAGGATCAAGACATCCAAAGACATGCAAAGGCATAGTAGCCTGACTGGAATTCAAAGCCTCTCTGATCTTGATGATGTTTTCACATCTCTCTCTTAGAGAGAATCCGAGTTCCTTTTCGGCTATGCCCAGTATGTCGAACTCTGAGATCAGTCCTATGTTTTTGATGAGTTCACTTAAATCGACAAAACGCTTTTTCTTTGCTGATGGCTTGTAAAGAAAACAACCTGCATATTGGGGATATTTCGCGAACAAGGTCTTTGCAGTAGAGATTTGCTTGCTTGGGCTTGTTTTCTCATCATAGTTCACCAGAACTACCTTTGACATTGGTCGTAGGCTATCAATGACTCTAAGGTACATAGGCAGCGACCATTTTCTAGGCTTCTCTGAAGATGCAAGCTCAGATATCTCGTAGTTCCCACTGTCTATGAAAACGACATCGGATTTCCAGATCTCTTTTCTGTCAATGAATCCGTAGCGATAATCATAAGCACTAACGAGCGATGCTTCAGGGGTGTACTCGCTAAATTCTGAATGTAGCTGGCGGTTCTGAGGAATTGCTGACGAAAAAGAGGGAACGATCAGCGGAGTCTTGACGTTGATCTTCGAGATGTTTCTGGATCTGCATGCTGACGTCAAGTTCATGGTATCAACATCCAACAGCCCGTTGACGGTCAAGGCATGACGTGCATATGCCACAAGGAGGATGGCTCTGGGTTTGACAACTGTATGTGAGCTGAATCGGTACATTGTTCGTCCTGCAATACCTCACGATGTCTTGTTTGGTGAAGTCCAAAAAAGGCGCCTCCAATCTTACAATTCCGTGGAAATAGCCATCCAACACCCGCTGACAGTCTTCGATAAACAATCTGGAGCAATCGTAGTACGGAGATCCCGAATGAATTCCCAATGCGATTCGAGCAGGCATGACTCCCAGAGAACTAGCAGCAAGCACAAAGAAAGCGTTTCTTCCAAGGACCTCTTGTTTCCGTTTCATGACTGGAAAACCTAATTGAACTACCGATTTCGCCAACCTATAGTAACTCGTCAACTTCTCGACAGCATCTAGCTCACTATGGCCATTCGGTTGGCCGTACTGGAAATGAATGCATTGGATACTGCCCTTACGACGCAAGTAGAAATCCATTAGGGCAGTAGAATCAATTCCTCCACTTGCGAGAAGAAGAACTGGCGTCCGACTGCTCATGTCGGAAGGCACTCACCGTCTCAATATCGTCTCTGGTGTGCTTTTAAACCTAGGTGACAACAAAGCATTTGTACCGAATCCCACTGGCATTCACTCAATTGGGTTCCCTGACATGCAGACGGAACTTCATAGTATCAACTCAAGGAACGAAATGACTCGGATAGTCGTCGAGAAGATGCGTGCATATGTTCTTCAGAATTGCCCCGATGCCATTTCGATGTTGGAGTTCTACGGTGATTTGTCTCCTGAAAGGGTCACTAATGAAGAGATATTATCCGAGTCAAGTTGGGTAGTATACTCTAGCGGCTTTCGCTACGATATCGTCAAGAAGTATTGGAAGTCAATCAGAGAAGCTTTTCATGATTTTGACGTTGCCGAAGTCGCTTCATTCTGTGATGATATTGATACTCACGCAAAGCGCATCTGCAATATGAGCGGCTTCAGAAATCTAAGAAAAGCGGTATGGTGTATTCAGAACGCACATCGAATCATTGAATTGGATTCTCAAAGAAGGGCGACGGGGGGACTGAGGGGATACTTTGTAAGTGTGTCAAGAAAGAAGACCTGTGATCTTGTTAAACTGGCACCTACCTTGGTGCGAGAGCTTGGGTTCAAGGGGATAGGTAATACGACAATCTTTCACTTGATGAAGAACTTGGGAATCGACATTTTCAAACCAGATATTCATGTACGTAGAGTTCTGGCAAATTTAGGCTTGATTCAGAGCGAGAACGCAGCAGTTCCTGAGATCTGTGCAGCAATGTTGCTCCTTTCATCAGAATCTGGCATGAGAATAGTTGAGCTTGATTCCTTGCTGTTCTTGTATGGACAAATAGGTGGCGATTACGTGCATCCAGTCCAACCGAGATCTGGAGGGTGACCTTCTTGCCATTCAGGAATATTGCAGATATCTACGTCAGATCTGTAACACGAATTGCGTGAAAGCCTCTATTCAAGTTGACCTGGCCTTGATTGGCCGGAGTGGTCATACCGATCGCGAAAGGTAGTACGATATGAAACACGAAAGAAACAGGCCAATTAGGGAGAGGCTAACTATGACGAAGAGTCTGGAACTGAAAGTCAATTTGGAAGAGATCGGTAGAGTGGAAGAGAATCTTGGCCAACTGTCAACGCGGCAATCGATGAACTATGGCTCCTACTACGGTGTTAGAAACCCTCGTTTGTCGATACGGAAAAAAACGTGAAGTAAGAGACAACAACTGTTAGGTAAGAGGGATGAGGCGGAACGGTCTTGCTACACAACTACGTCTTGATTCTGCCTTTCGCGATCTGGCTGCCTGCGAATTAGTATCAGCAATGTTGCTGATACTAATTCGCTTGCTGTTGGAGATGTGGTTGTTAACGAAAGGGCGCCTGCACGCGCTGTCTACCGTAGGGAGGTTCCGGGATGTTCCTCCGCCTTTTCCTTCCATTACTCCATCTCGTTCTTGATCCTCGATGCCTCGACAAGCGTCGCCGCCCAATATTGATACAGCATGCTCACGCTCCGCTGGCTCTGATCAAGCGCTCTCTTAGCATTATCCAGCTCGTGCTGTAGCAACGCGTTCTCGATCAGAAACTTCCTCTTCTCTTCACCCAACCGCGCATTCGCCATACATAGACTAATTACAGGGATAGCGTTATTGTCGAAGAGTCGAAGATTCCTCGAGGGGCCGCGATACTTGAAGGTCTCCCTGTAGAGGCTCAGG
>CAZJUU010000204.1:0-3119 GCA_964549295.1 uncultured Candidatus Bathyarchaeia archaeon | reverse complement strand
AAGACGATTCCTCTCGAAAGCCTCAGAGGAAAAATACTTGCGGTTGATGCCAACAACCTGCTCTATCAATTCCTCGCCCTAGTCCGCACGCCTAAGGGCATCCCGCTTCGAGACAAGAGAGGAAATGTAACCTCTCACCTCGTCGGACTTATGTTCCGTTCAAGTCACCTCATGAACGATTATGGAATACCCTTAGCCTTTGTATTCGACGGTAGACCACCTCCGTCAAAGGAAGCGGAGATACAGAAGCGGCGAAAGATTCGAGAGAAAGCTTATGAAGAGTATGAAAAAGCTGTTTCGACAGGCGATTATCAGAAGGCATTCTCAAAAGCTGTTATGACCGCCCGTCTATCCAAGAACCTCGTTAACGACGCAAAGCGGCTGCTCTCTTTGCTTGGGATACCTTACATTCAAGCTCAAAGCGAAGCCGAGGCTCAAGCCGCTTATATGGCAAGAGTAGGACATGTATGGGCCTGTAATAGCCGTGACTACGACTCGATTCTTTTCGGCGCCCCTAGACTGGTTAGATACGTAACGATCTCTGGGAAAGAGTTTCTTCCGGCAAAGGACGTTAGTAGACCACTCATACCGGAACTGATTACACTTAGTGAGGTATTGTCGCAGTTGCACGTTACTCAAGAACAGTTGATAGATATTGCAATTCTGATCGGCACCGACTTCAATAGAGGTGTGAGAGGCATCGGTCCAAAAAGGGGCTTGGACCTAATAACAAGGTACAAGTCAATCGAGAATCTTCCTGAGGAAATAAAAGTCAAAGTATCAGTCAACTATGAAAACGTTCGAAAGATATACTTGAATCCTCCCATAACACATGAGTACAACATAGAATACGGCGGCCTTCAAGAATCAGCGCTCTACGATTTCCTTTGCAATGAAAGAAACTTCTCAAAGCAGTCCGTTGACACTGTTGTCGGAAGGATGAAGCGGTTCTATTCGAGCCTGACCCAATCCGACCTTGCCAAATGGGTAGGAACATGAGATGAATCATAGAATCGATGAAATGCCTTTCTTGGCTCTCGCCCAACTTTGCGTGAACTTGGAAAAGACTAGTCGGCGACTTGAAAAAACACGACTTGTCAGCACGTTCTTGAAACAGTTGAGACCTGACGAGATAGAACCCGCAGTCGCCATGATTATAGGAAGGACTTTTCCAGAACCAGATCAGAGAGTTCTAGAGGTTGGCAACGCAACCATATGGAAGAAGATCACTCAACCTGAGCGACAGACGGCGTTGATTCAATCGCCTCTCACGATCAGAAATCTCCAGAAAAGTTTTGGGGACATAGCATCCGCGTATGGCGGAGGTTCAAGAGCGAGGAGGGAAGCTTTGGTCGACACATTACTGGGACAAGCTTCGCCTCTAGAACGAGAGTACATTATAAGGATACTTTTTGGCGAAATGCGCATCGGCGTTGTTGAAGGAGTGATGGAGGAAGCCATAGCAAAAGCAGCAGGTGTTGATGCAGAACTCGTGAAGAGAGCGAATATGCTCTCTGGAAATCTTGGAGTCGTTGCGCGAGTAGCTTTGCAGAAAGGACAGGATGGTTTGAGAGAGGTTTCGGTAACCTTGTTCAAGCCGATCAAACCGATGCTTGCAGAAATGTCAAGTTTGGCAGAAGTCTTCTCAGAGCATCGAGGCAGAGTAGCTTTCGAGTACAAGTTCGACGGTGCACGGATACAGGCTCACAAGGACAATGATCGGGTCGTGATCTTCACGAGAAGGCTCACGGACACGACCGGAAGCCTACCTGACATCGTGAACACTATTCGGGAGAAGGTTCATGCGACCAAGGCGTTGTTAGAGGGAGAGGTTGTTGCGGTCGGAGAGGACGGGAAACCGCTCCCATTCCAAGATCTCATGAGAAGATTCAGAAGAACTGCTGAAATTGAGAAGGCAGCCAAAGAGATTCCTTTGAGACTCTACCTCTTCGACATACTTCTCTTGGATGGAACTCCTCTATTCGACTTGACGTACCAAGAAAGATGGGACGTTCTGACCAAAGTCTGTAGCTCTGACCTCTTGGCAAAAAGGATTGTAACGGATCAACTTGCGGAAGCTGAACGGTTTCTATCAGAAGCCATTCAAGCAGGACATGAAGGATTGATGGCCAAGTCGCTTGATGGAACATATATGCCGGGCATGAGGGGGAAGAGGTGGTTGAAGATCAAACCTGCGGAGACCTTGGATTTAGTCATTATTGCAGCTGATTGGGGATCCGGTAGAAGAAGAGGTTGGCTCAGCAACTATCACCTAGCGGTCAGAGACGAGGAGACTGGTAGGTTCCTAGATGTCGGCAAGACGTTCAAAGGTCTAACAGACGTCGAGTTCGGGATGATGACTAATAGACTTCAGAACTTGAAAATCGGTGAAACAGATTATACCGTGCTGGTTAGACCGGAACTCGTTGTGGAGGTTGCGTACAACGAAATTCAGAAGAGCCCACATTACAATTCAGGCTTCGCCCTCAGGTTTGCCCGAATAACGAAGATAAGAGATGATAAGAGCCCCAACGAGGTTGATACCATCAGAACCCTGCGAAGATTATACGAGAAACAGTTTGAACTGAAGTCAAGACTCACTCGCAAAGCTAAGGATGCTGGAAAATGAAGGTTGCTGTTCTATTCAGCGGTGGAAAGGATAGCTGCTTCGCGGTTTGGCATGTCCTCCACCAAGGCTGGAACATTGGATCGCTGGTTTCGGTCCGCTCACGAAACCCGGACTCATACATGTTTCACTATCCAAATGTCGAATGGTCTAAACTCCAGGCGGAAGCCCTTGACCTTCCAATAGTAGTCTGCGAGAGCGAGGGAAAGAAAGAAGATGAACTTGAAGACCTTGAGAGATGCCTCTCATCTCTCAAGAGTTCATTGAAAGTTGATGGGGTCGTCTCTGGAGCTGTAGCAAGCGATTACCAGAAGACTAGAATCGATAGATTATGCGAAAGCCTAGACCTTGCCAGTTTCTCACCCCTATGGAGGAAGAACCCTGAGTTTCTCATTAGACTAGAGATCGAATGTGGCTTCGAGATCGTCATAACAGCATGCATGGCAAGAGGCTTTACAAACGAGTGGCTGGGAAGAAAGATCGATACCGTATG
>CAZJUU010000203.1:0-3146 GCA_964549295.1 uncultured Candidatus Bathyarchaeia archaeon | reverse complement strand
CTCGCAGATTTCCACCCAGAGAAAGCTGGGAAAAAAGCGGGAGCAATAGCTGCAAAATCAAAGAAGTATCCAAGACAAGAAATACAGGAAGGAAAATATGACATAATCTTCGAGCCACTCTTCTTCGGCGCGATCCTGTCAACTCTTGGTGAAACAGCATCCGCTTACGACGCGATGGCACAGCTCTCGCCCTTCGTGGGCAGAATCGGGCAGAAAGTTGCCTCGGAAAAAGTGACCATGCGCGACTACGCATCCACCTCATCGATGGGACACAGAGTCTTCGACGACGAAGGAGTGCCAATCAGAGAGACCGTATTAATAGACCATGGGATCTTCAAGACTTTCCTCCACAACACCTCAACAGCAAAACTGTTTAAAACAGAGACAACCGCAAACGCGGGCGTAGTCCTACCAACTGCTTTCACAACTCACTTGGACCCTGGAGACTACAAGCTAGACGAGATGTTTTCACAGGTCAGAAACGGTTTATACCTAACGAACACGTGGTACACACGTTTCCAGAGCTACGTCACTGGTGACTTCTCAACAGTCCCAAGAGACGGAGCCTTCATAATAAAGGATGGAGAAGTGAACGGCTCAACAGCAAATCTGAGGATCTCGGAGAACATCCTGAAACTTCTTGAAAACGTTGAGGGCCTAACAAGAGAAAGACAGCAAGTGCA
This sequence comes from uncultured Candidatus Bathyarchaeia archaeon, assembly GCA_964549295.1. Taxonomy (GTDB): domain Archaea; phylum Thermoproteota; class Bathyarchaeia; order 40CM-2-53-6; family CAVXDP01; genus CAVXDP01. The sequence continues at coordinate 2,463 of CAZJUU010000203.1, read as the reverse complement.
CTGGTGGTCAGAAGTATCCCACCCAGTGTTCTCCCCCTATGTCCTGGCGCGCAACGTTAAGATCACGAAATCCAAATAGACAATTGGCAAAAGTGCTCGCCAACAACTTTCTTATTTTTTGAACGGTCCGTCTGTTCTCGCAACTGAAGAGAGCTAGTCTCTTCTGGACATCAGATCTGGCTTGTTGGTTATGATACCGTCAACACCGAGTTCAATGAGTTTCTCGGCGACACGTCGATCATCCACAGTCCACGTGTAGACAAGGATGGAGCTCCTATGGAGTTCATTCACCATCTCTCTCGTAACCAACTCATAGGCAGGAACCATCATCCCAACCCTGAGTTCCAATGCTTTCTTGGCGACATTTGAAATCTTCCATGCGAATATCTGACCCGTGGAAATCTTAGACTCAATTTCCTTGACTTTCTTTATGACATCCGACATAAAAGAAGTAACAATGACTTGATCTGACATTCGTTCGCGCCGTATCAAGTCTACTAGAAGCTTCTCAATGTTGGGAGCCTTGACTTCGATCATCGCTCCGACGATGTTCCTAGATGTAGCGAGAACTTCTTGGAGTGTTGGTATCTTCTCGCCTTTTCCAGCATCAAGCTTCCTTATCTCTTGAAGAGACATCTCCTTGACGCTGCCTTTCCCATTGGTTGTTCGGTCAACCTCATTATCGTGGATGACTACGAGTTGCCCATCCTTTGTAGCGTGAACGTCGACTTCAACCATGTCTACCTTCATCTCTATCGATCTACGAATGGCCCTGATAGTGTTCTCAGGCTCGTATGCCGCCCCTCCAGCGTGACCGACTATCTTGAATGCCCTCATTTTTTGAGCACCATCAATTTTCTTGGCAAGTTGGAATAAAACTAGGCTTGGATGCTTGCATCTTGGACGCGGATGGGCGGGGTAATGACGCACGACGGGTAAAGTGTCGGAAGATTTTTCTCAGGTGCGTTTCCTACCACATCTACCTTCTTGGCGTAATCAAAGAGGTTGCCGGCAATTCTCATCCCGCTGATCGGTGTAGATAGTTGACCGTTCTCTATCTTGAAACCATATAGGACGCTGACTGAGAAAGACCCGTCTGGTCTCGCTGTGAAGGCAGGATCAGTTCTATCGATGTATATTCCGTCCCTGACTTCTCGGATCATTGTATCAATTGATGTGCTCCCAGGTTCAAAGATTACATTAGTTGGAAAGACCCGCGGAAGTCTCCTGAAACTCCTATAAAAGAAGTAATCTACTGTGGGCAATTCCCACCTAACACAGTTGCCTGTGCTCTCAACAGATGCTATGCTTGCGCTTTGGTTGTTGTGGATGTAGCTCTTGAGGATTCCTTTTTCAATCAAAGTCGTTCTCTTGGATGGCATCCCTTCGTCATCCATTTTGAACGATGTAAGCCCTCCCTCAAACGTTCCGTCATCAACCAACGTGACTGCCTCGGAGGCGACCTGCTCACCTATTTTCCCTTCTAATACAGAGGCTTTACTCTGAACATTATCTGCACAGAAGGCGTTAGTAAACGCGTATGTGAAAAGCTCCGCCACAGCGAATGGACTTAGAATAACTGTCATCTTCTTGGGCTCAACCTTCTTGGATCCGAGATACTTTAGGACATTATGCGCATTCTTGGAGGCAAAGTCCTTGACGATGCCAACATCTTTGACTGATCTCTCAACGTCGTAAACTTCCATTTTCGCTTCTTTTCCATCCTTCGCAGATATCCCGATAGCCATTCTTGCGAAGCTTCCATAATCTTCTACATTCAGGCCCTGAGTATTGACGATGGCAAAGCCATGCTTAGAGCGCCCAAAAAGAGCCTCATAGACTGTTACCAGCCTACTGTCAACTTCCGTCGCGCTCTTTCTGATTACCTCAGCGTTAGACATTGCTTCTTCTGGTCGCATCTCTGCAGTATGTTTGTCGAGTATGCCAGATACGCGTGAAAAACTTCTCGGCTGCCCTAAGAAACTCTCAATTCCGGCCTGAGGTTCCGCAACCTTCAAAGCACTACGCACAGATGATTTTACTGATTCGTCCCCAAGGTTGCTTAGATACGCGAATCCTAGCGCACCGCCTTTTATGACGCGGAGGGCGGCTCCAGTCATAACTTGATCTCTTGCACTGAAGTTATCCTTGCCGCTGACCTTGGTTATTCTCATGACTAAGTTCTCTCTTGATTCAATGTAGACCTCGGCATGCTCGGCGCCTTCCTTTGCGGCCATCTTCATTATCCTCTCAGCGGTAGAAATCAAATCAGAAGTCATGGCTCGGATCCCACTCCTATTCTTCGGCTCTTGTTCCTCTTCAAAATCTTATCCGATGCTTAGCTCTTTGAACCTAATGTGCGGGCCTGCCCCCGAGACTATGTTTGATTCCTCCTCCTCGGTGATTCTCAGTTGCAGGACTTCGAAATCGCTTCCAATGGCATCGATGTTCTTGAGTTCATTC
>CAZJUU010000202.1:0-3358 GCA_964549295.1 uncultured Candidatus Bathyarchaeia archaeon | reverse complement strand
TTTGAAAACACTTTTGCCCACCTAGCAATCCCTCTGAATCACGTGGGAATTGAGAGCTTACAGCGCTTTGTTTTTTACCTGCCTCAGGCTTCCATACCTCGCTTTCGGCAGCAGATAACGGATGATAAAAGGCATCACATTACAGAATTTCATGTCATATGACCATGCTTATGTCCCGTTGGAGCCTGGACTCAACCTGATATGTGGTCCAAACGGCGCGGGCAAATCCTCCATTTTGCTCGCAATATCGGTTGTCCTAGGTCAAACCTATACTGAACGTGCTAGAAAACTGAGCGACCTTATCAGACGAGGTCAGGATCAAGCTCGGATAACGATTCAATTTGACAACCGACCAAGACAGGATCGCAGACCCTTCCCCCAATACCACCTAGATACGGTGAACATAACAAGGGTTCTGAAACGCACAGGCGACTACATGTACCTGATTCAGAACCGACCTGCTTCCAAGGCTAACATACTTGAGGCCCTAAACAAGCTTGGACTCAACCCTGACAATATGCTGGTAATAATGCACCAACTCATGGTAGGAAGGTTCAGCTCAATAACCGCCCATGAGAAGCTTCAGATGCTTGAAGAAGCGGTAGGCTTCGAATCATATCGATCTGACGTACTTGACGGATATAGACGACTGGGCCAAGTTAGAAGTGAAGAGGAGAACATTGCGAATCTCCTTCAGTCCACACAGGAAACCTACGATTATTGGAAGAGAGAATATGAGAAATACCAGAGAAAACGTGAACTCCAGTCGAAACTTACAGAGTTGCAGAGAGAACTTCTTTGGGCAAAGGTGGAGAAGAGAGAGGCAGCGATATCGAGAATCAAGACAAGAATCGATCGAATGAAGTTGTCTCTGGAAACCAGCAATGTGAAGGTTTCAGAAGCAAAGGCTGAAGGAGAAAAGCATGACCAAGAATTGGCGTCGCTTAGAGAAGAGATCAAATCCATAAGAGATAGTCAACTTGCCGAAACGCGAAATGCTGCAATCCAGCAGACGAATCTCGAATGGGTCTCAAGACTGACAGGACTAGATCAAGAAGACACCCTGTCCGTTCACGGGAATGAAAGCGGAATTCAAGCAATCTTGGGCGAGAAATTGCGCTTGCAAGAACTTCGAACAACTGCGCTGAACGAAATGAACGAATCCTCACAAAGACTCGACTCAATCAATAAGGAGATCGACAGACTGAACGAAGAAATGGAGAAGAGGCTCTCATCACTTATAGTTTCCAAAGTGCAATCTGGAGTTGAATCCTTCAAGATCGATCTGCTAAATGAGCAGATAATTCAGATCGAGGCGGAACTGGTAGCAGCTCTCGAGGAACTGGAACCCGCTAAGATTGAAGCTGAGAAACTAGGTCTTAGAATCACGACAACAAGAAAGAACTTGGAAATATCCAGTGAAATCAGCATCGTTGAAGAACAACTCAAGCCGTATGCGAATGTTTCCGAGGATGTTGAGAAGATGTTCACGTCCTACACAGGGATGCTGGAGGACCTTAAAGAGAAAGCTGAACTTGTCAAGAAGAATAGGCAAGAAATTCTTAGCGAACTGGACAAGCGGCGTGAGAAGTGGAAGGAAGTTGTCGAAACCTTCCTAGAGCAACTTAGCCTCAGATACAATACGCTTCTATCCGAAGTCGGCGGGAACGGAACGGTCAAACTTGTCAATGCACATGATATCGAGAAAGCTGGAATCGATCTTCTAGTTGGTTTCAAAGGAAGCGCCCCCATGCCACTCGATTCCTTCACTCAGAGTGGAGGCGAGAGAAGTGTAGCCCTAATGGCGTTTCTCCTCGCCCTTCAACAATATGTTACCTGTCCATTCCGCGGAATCGACGAGTTCGATGTTCACATGGATCCAAAGAATAGGGAGCTTATCTCAAGAATGATTGTCTCGAGCTTTTCGGAGGCAAAAGGAGAACAGTACCTCGCCATCACGCCTGGACAGGTCTCCGTAAGAGATGGCGGTACGCATGTGATCGTGGTCCAGAATGTTGAGGGCAAGTCGATTGTCAGCGAGATGAAGCAAAATGACTGATGCAGAAGACAGACCGAGAAAGGTTCGACTTCCCTCTGGTAGAACAGAAGTCACTGAGGTTCTAGAGACTTGTGTAGCAATTCAGAGGAGGAAGTTCAACCCGTTCCTTCTAGATGTGGGACGTTCGATCGCGACCCTTCGGAAGTACTTTGTGCACTGGAAAACGTTCAGCGATCACTGCCTTGACGCTCGAACCCTTAACAGCCTTTCAGATGTGGTTAGACTTCAGAACAGTCAACTCAAATACGAATCGAGCGCCTTATATGCAGACCCAGAGTTCCTCGCCGAGAAGCTGAGGTCCCTTTCTATAGATAATCTCGCTCATGTTCTCTTGAAAAGCTGGCATCCGATCGTCGAACTCGAACAACTTGCTATGACCACCGTGGTGGAGGCACTCCACTACTGGGATGCATTGCTTCCCTATGACGTTAGACGAAAGAAGCTTGAGGCCAGTAGACTTGCCGCACCGTCGTCACTCGACTCTGAGAGTCTCGAAAACATGGGAATCGTAGCGCAGGAGACTTTCTCGGAATCAATTGAAAAACTCTGGAACGAAATGCGACAAAAGGTGGATGAAGAGGGCCAGCTCGATTATTGGAATTTTGTCAAAGGCAACAGCTATCAAGAGACAACAGGTAGAGCATACCTTGTCAGTTTCCTAGTAACCTATGGTTATGCCACCTTGGAGAAACGAGATAAAGAATTGCTTCTCGTGCCTCATGCGACGAAGATGAAACTCGACTTTGGAAAACTAGTGAGTTTTCCGATCAGTATCAAACCTCGCTAAACAATCATGGAGAACTTTGGCAAATCATTGGAGGAAGCAATTGGCTTGACGGAAACACCGAAGACTGAAACACACTACTACAGTGAGAAGCTGAAACGCGCAGCACATCTATTGCTCTTCAAGCGAGGAAAGATGCCGGGCGCTAGAGAGTGGGAGTTGAAACTGCGGCTCGGAAAGAACTACGAGGAGATTTTGAATGACTTTGGCAGGATTCTGAACGAGCTTGACCTTGAGGTGAAGAAAGTCAGGGAAGAATCCTCTGCTGATCCTATGTCGAGTGCCCAAGAGCCTGAGGACAGATACCTTGTCAGGCTGAAGAGCGAAATGACGCTGAGCGAGTCAAGACTCTGTGGATGGAGAATTGACAACCTTGCCGCCCTAGCGATGACAATTGCCTATGTTATCTCCAAGCAAGGAGTGGCTCCAAGAGCCGAAGTTGAAAAGATTCTTTCACATAAGTTTGGGAGGTGGCGCTCAATGACGCTGGTAGACATTTTCGTTAGGACGGGATA
>CAZJUU010000201.1:0-3402 GCA_964549295.1 uncultured Candidatus Bathyarchaeia archaeon | reverse complement strand
CGGGGCGCCAATTTCTCCGTACTCACGTATTCTGACAGAGCATAAGCGTGGCTTTACAGGACTATCAGGGACTATGGACTAGAGGGCAGATGCGTATCGCTGAAACAGGCGAACATTCCGCTCGATGACCTACTCAAAAGGGACTCCATGGAGAAGATCTATCGTAGAATCTTCGAAACAACAAAAGAGGCAATAGAGGTAGATCGAGCCGACGTAATCTTGCTTGCCTCCATAGGCTTCGTAGGACTTGCCGACTATTTGCGGAAGAATGTGCCTGCAGCGGTTGTTGACCCGGTGGAAACAGGAGTCAAGTTTGCCGAGATGCTGGTTGATCTGCATAAATCCAAAGGCGTCCTCCAAAGCAAGGCACTGACATACAAGCCATCTCCAAATCTAGACAAGGTGCTGGGATAATAGACCAAGACGAGAATTCCTATGTCTCCTCTTGAACCAGCTCCTATCGAGAAACCCTATTTGATTATGTTGCCTAGACTGTAGGAAATACATGTGAATTGATGGATCTATGCCTTTTTCAAATATTCCAAAATGTGGAAAACCTCTAGAATTCCTTGACAGAACAAGTATTCAATCGATCCATGATTCATCATCCACGATCTTGGAAGAAGTGGGAGCTAAGTTTGATGATGAGAAAACGCTAAGGCTCTTCAGAGAGAACTCATGTGAAATCGACTACGAAAAGAAGATAGTGAAATTCAACCATACTCTCGTTGAACAGTGCGTTAAGTCGATTCCACATTCATTCAGTCTTTGGTCCCGAGAACTTGAAGAGATGAAGATTGGAGGAGACAATCTCCATTTTGTGTCTGCAGTCGACAACTCCTACATTCTTGAGGGAGAAACTGGCAAACGAAGAACAGGAAGACTGAGCGATGTACGCGATATCGCGAAGTTGATGAACGAACTTGAGTTTCATCATATATGCTGTCCCGCTGTCATTGCGCATGATGTTCCACCTGCGATGAGACTCGTACAATGTGCGGCTGAAGTACTCAGGAACACGCAAAAGCATTGCATAATCTGTCCCACAAGCGGCGTTGAAGCTGAGTTTTTCATCAGAATGGGTGCTGCAATTGCTGGTTCAGAGGATCAGTTGTCGAGAAAGCCTGTTATCTCGACGACAATCGCTCCGACGAGTCCACTTAGCTTTCCTAAGAGCACTTGTGACGTCATCTGGGCGTTCGCGAAGAGAAGAATCCCGTTTGTGGTTGTTCACGCCCCCATAGCAGGCGCAACCTCTCCTGTGACAATGGCTGGAACTATGGCTCTAGCTAACGCTGAAAGTCTGGCTGAGATAGTCTTGACTCAACTGATAGCTGAAGGAACACCGCTGGTCTATGGAGGTGCGATATCAAACATGGACATGAGGCATGGAATGCCTGCATACGGGGCGGCAGAGTACGGGTTGTTCAGTATGGCGACAGCCCAGATGGGAAGATTCTACAATATTCCAACGTATGGTGCTGGAGGGGCGACGAACGCCAACCTGTCAGATGCACAGAGTGGATACGAAAAGATGAACTCGTCTCTGCTAGCCTACTTGGCAGGGCATGATATGATGTGCGATGCTGCTTTGAATTCAAATGGGCTGACTTCTTTGGACAGCATAGTAATACAAGATGAAATAATGGGAATGCTTGCCAGAATCGGAAAAGGATTCTCTGTGGACAAGGATACGCTTTCATTGGACATGATCAAGCAGGTTGGACATGGAGGCGACTATCTCTCCTTGAAACACACAAGAGAAAATTTCTTGGCAGATTTCTACTACTCCAAACTGAGCAGTCGCGTATCATATGAAGCTTGGTTGTCGGGCAAAGGCAAAGAACTGAGAACCGTGGCTATTGAGCGGGCAAAAGAGTTGATCGATGGTCACAAACCTGTTCTCTTGCCAGAGAAGGCTGACAGAGAAATCCAGAAAATCATAGATGAAGCACGCAAGACGTTCAATATGTCGTAGACAATTTCGATCAACACAAGAATTAGGCTAGCCCCACATGCCGAGGTTGTGGCAACTTCAACGTGCTTGGGTGTCACGAAACGCATTTATTTCTACTGATCGATGTTACAGAATTGTTGAGGCTGTGTGAGTTATGTCTTTTGAGAAGAAACCGAAAATCGGTATCGTTACGTTTGGTCACCAGTATTTCAAAATGCCTTACACAGAGTTAAGGGACATATTCTGTTCGGAGCTCGCGAAGTATCCCGTGGATCTCAGAGTATTTGAGAAGATTCCTAAGAGCGTGGCAGAAGCGGTCGAGGCTGCAAACTTTTTCAGGAGTGAGGATGTGGACATCGTCGCAATCTACATTTCGGACTGGCCGAGTGAGGAATTCCCTGTTGTTCTCGCAAGAGAACTCATGGAGTATCCATTTGCGGTTGTTGGCAACTATCAACTTGAGTCTAAGAGTTCGTTTGTTCCTTTCGCTGGGATAACATCAATGGCGGGGAACTTCATGAGAGTAGTGAAACTCTTCTTCTCTGTCTTGGGTGGTCCAAGAGACACAGAGACGGTGCAGAGAGTATACAAACTTGCGAAGGCAGCGACAACGGCAAAGAGTCTTCGTAGAGCCACTGTAGGCATGTTCGGTGGAATAAATCTCAGTCAACTGGACACAGGATATAGTGAATTTCACGTCAGGAAAATCCTTCCTGGAATACTTCATTTTGATACCACTGAACTACTGAGCAGATTTGAAAAGGTTGACGGTAGTGAAGCCGCTAGAATCGCCAGAGATGTCGTTGGCAAGGTGGGTCAACTTCAAGTCGATGAGAAAGAGCTGACAAGAGCCGCAAAGGCATATCTCGCCATAAGAGAAATGGTGAAAGAATACAACCTAAACGCAGTAACAATAAGGGAATGGGGAACGGACAAGGAGATAAACGAAAGAATATTCACCGTGGAATTAGCAGCATCTCTGCTGATGGATGAAAACGTAGTAGTCATACCAGAATGCGACATTGCAACCACAATCACGAGCCTCTCAACGTGCATGCTAACAAACAAAGCCATGTTTTTCGGCGAGCTGGCATTTGCGGATCTAGAAAGAAACCTAGCCTGTCTCATACACACTGGGCATCCATCACTTTCAATAGTTGATGACCCGGCAAAGATTACAGTTACACCTGCCGTTGTTGAGGTTCAAGACTTTCTGGGCAAGAAAGAAGGCATGAGTTTCGAAGGCCAACTCAAACCTGGGAGAATAACTCTGACCAAAATTTCAGGGAGGCCTGTGGAAGATGAACTGAGAATGGTTATGACATCAGGGGAAATCGTTAGGGGTGAAAACCCATTTCTTGGACAAGGTTTCACTTATGCATGGATCAAACCTGACTGTGGTGTGAGAAAGCTCTTTGAGACACTGGTCAAGGAAGGCTTTGGGC
>CAZJUU010000200.1:0-3468 GCA_964549295.1 uncultured Candidatus Bathyarchaeia archaeon | reverse complement strand
CAAATTCTCGCATAAGCCGTGCATTTGCATCGTTGTGCCAAACTTCGAGTCTCCTAATTTTCACTCCGGTCTCCGCTTCTAGTCTCTCGATCAATGGTTCCATTTGCCTACAATGGACACATTCAGTGCCATAGAACTCCAGAAGATCGGACTCTAGTTCAGTCACAAAGTTCACCTATAGTGGTTGAACCCACAGCATGTTATAGAATTTTCCGGCTTTGTTTTGAGTGATATGCCGATAAGTGATATTATTGGCCATAATCTATCATCAACTCGAACGATTCTGTCAAGCTTCCAATGAAATGCTTATACAGTCGCTGCGAAGCGTATTCTGAGTATAGTCAAGGAGGGTAATGGGCCGATGAAGAATTTCAAAAACGTGAAGTGGCGCGAGGAAGTAGGAAAGGTTGTAAAAGCGATTCATGAACAAGACATAAAGTTTGTCAGACTTCAGTTCATCGACATAAATGGAATCCCGAAGAGCCTGTCTGTTCGGACTAAGAATATTGAGTCGATCTTTGAGAATGGTCAACCCTTCGACGGTTCGTCCGTCACTGGCTATAGATCGATAGAAGAATCCGATCTTCTAGCCTACCCCGATCCAAGCACATTTGCAATTATTCCTTGGCGTCCAAAGGAAAAGGCCACATGTCGAATCATCTGCGACGTATACACCCCTGACAATAGGCGGTTTGAAGGAGACCCACGTTTTGCTTTGGAGAGGACTATCCAGAAATGTAATCAGGCAGGTTTCTCCTTCAAATGCGCGCCTGAACTAGAGTTCTTTCTTGTGAAGGAGTCGACGAATCCCATTCCCACCCCGATTGATATGGGCGGCTACTTTGATCTGGTTCCAGGTGATTTGACAGAGGATCTGAGACGAGAGATAGCAGATACAGCAGAGACCTTTGGAATAGAGATAGAAATCGCTCACCATGAGGTGGCATTGGGACAGAACGAGATAGACTTCAAGTACGATGAGGCTTTGGTAACCGCGGACCGTGCTGTCACAATGAAGATGGTTACCAAGGCGATTGCTGCTAGAAATGGATATGTCGCCACATACATGCCCAAACCCTTCCCAAACGTGAATGGGTCTGGCATGCACGTTCATATGAGTATGTGGACAAATGATGGATCGAGAAATGTGTTCTTCGAGGACAACGAAGATACAGGATACTTCTCGAAAACCGCCCTAAACTTCGTTGGAGGAGAGTTGGCGCATGGAAGAGAGATGTGTGCAGTTCTTGCATCTTGGCCCAACTCATACAAAAGGTTAGTTCCAGGGTTTGAGGCTCCAGTATACATCGCGTGGGCACATCGGAATCGATCTCCTCTGATCCGCGTACCGAACTTCGGCAAGAAGAAAAATGCTGCACGAATGGAGATCAGATGCCCAGATCCAGCTGGAAATCCGTACCTTCAATTCGCAGTGCTCTGTATGAGCGGTTTGGATGGGATACTTAAGAAGAGACAACCTCCGGAACCCACCGAGCTCAACGTCTACCAGTTGTCCTATGAAGAGCGAAGAGAGAGAGGAATAGTTTCGCTGCCGGAGTCTCTATCGGAAGCTCTGAAAGAGATGGAGAACAGCCAAATAATGAAGGAAGCTCTTGGTGAAACACTCTTCGAAAACTATCTCAAGGAAAAACACAAGGAATGGGATCTCTACAGAACCCAAGTTACTCCATGGGAAGTTGAAAGGTACATTAGAAAACTCTAGAGTCAACGCAATAATCATGGACCATATATGGTTTGGATGACCGTTCAGTCGTGGATGAGTCCCCAACGTCTTCGATCCGATTCTCTGGGATCCCATCATGCAAGATGACCAACCCCGGAAGACGTGAGGCCCACACAATCACTTGGGATATTAGCCCATGGCATGTCGTTGAGATGACCCCTACCCGGGGTAGGGGGGTCGCTAGGACAGATCGCTGATCCAAAAAGACGACTCATTTCATGCTGTCCAATCGTGTTTCAAAGCGCTTATATTGCGCGTGGAATATTTCAGATTTGATGTTTCGATGGGAACTCCACATCCGGAACATGAGAGGCATCTTTGCGTAGTTTGGCATACATGGATGGACGTTGAGAAGCTGAGGCCGCTTGTGAAGAATGCGAGGTTTGTATGCAAGAGCTGCGGCCGTGTGGCTGAAAGAAGCGAAAATCTATGTGACGCAACGCCTATCTGAAATGTTCATTCACGACCTTGCCAGCTCTCTTCTATACGCTACTTGTAAGATCTTCTTGTGCAGTCCTTTCCAACTGGGATTTTCTTTCCGTGAAGACACTCTGTTGGATGATCAAGTTTTCTGCAGATTGCGTCAGCTAATTCCTCACTCATATGGTGCTCAAATCCGCATACCGACTCTTCGTCCACATTGACTCCGATTGACCTTTCCATCAGAAGTTCCATTAATCTATGGTTTCTGATAATCCGCCTAGCGATTGTTTTGCCCTTAGGCAGCAGAAAAGCTCCCTCACCAATCGCATAATTCACGTAACCTTTCGCATCAAGCGTCTTCAGCATCTCGACTACGCTCGGCATAGACAAGCTGAGCCTTTTGGCAATCATATTAACTCGAACGATAGGTCTTCCCTGCTCAATAAGGATCCAGATAGCTTCAAGGTATTCTTCCATTCGTTCTCGGTCGCATGCACCAATGAAGTGTGTTTCAGTTCCCGCTATGCTCAACTTGACCCTGCTCGCATTTCTATGGTTTTGACGCTATATTTTAATATTAGGGATACTGAACAAAGTTAGATATTCCGAATAGGACTCCAGCTGATCACTTTTGGGCAGACTCGCAAAATCGTTATCCGTAATGGCCAGCCTCGTTATCATCGTGCTTCTGGTTCTCATTTCCAATTCTGGAGTTCAGACACAACGCGGAGAAGGACTGGTCGTCACATCCACTTTCTTTCCGTTGTATGATTGGGCATCGAATGTTGTTGGAGATAGAGGCTCTGTCATCAATCTGACCCCGCCTGGAATGGATCCACATGATCTAGACCCTACACCTGAGGATCTTTCGTTGATCCTCTCATCAAACGTGTTTCTTTACAACGGAGCAGGGATGGAACCTTGGGTGGAAAGAGTGCTTCCGATGATTGACAAAAGCCACACTGTTGTGGTGGACGTGAGTTCAGGCATGGATCTTATGCGGGATTCTCTAGGCAATGCGAATCCTCACTTCTGGGTAGATCCGACTTTGGCCGTGACTGCAGTAGAGAATATTGAACTTGGAATTGAGCAGGCTGATCCTGCAAACGCACTCCAATATAGGCAGAACGCGCAGAGTTACGTTGCTCGTCTGGAAGCTCTGCATGACGCTTTTTCAGAAAACCTTACGAACGTGAGAATTAGAGTCTTCATCACGTTCCACGAAGCATTTGGATATTGGAAGAGGACATACAACCTTACTGAATCTGGAATCTATGGTTTCGAACCAGAAGGTGAACCTA
>CAZJUU010000199.1:0-3475 GCA_964549295.1 uncultured Candidatus Bathyarchaeia archaeon | reverse complement strand
TTATGACCACTCTTGGATTCAAAGTGGCCGAAGTAGCATCATGCGTCTTCCTGTTGCTTCCGGTTTATCACAGGTTTCAGCTTAAGATGGAAAGGCATGTGGCACAAATTCCCATTCTTCGATTCTTCGGTCGCTTCCTGATGTTGTGTGCCATAATCCGGCATTGAACCTTATCAGTGATTAGGAACGGTGAGAGCAGATTTGTCTAGAAGGTTCGAACTCCCCGCTGCGAGAGATGCGAAATGAACATTGGAATGGTGACTCATTGGGGATTTCCGCCGGATACAAGGATAGAGATCGAAGCATCAGCGCTGACAAGAGCTGGCTACAAAGTATTCGTGTACGCAAACGCAAAGCAGTCGAGACACAGAGTAAGATCATTTCATGGCGTAGCAGTAAGGTACTTTAATCCCATAGTAGCTCTTGGATGCTACATAGGCTCGATTCCTTCGATTCGCTCTCTTTTGTTACTCGACAATATTGATGTGGTGCATATCCAGGATACGCCTATTCTTCTTCTTGCCCTTCTGAATACAAGAATGCTTTCTCTGCCTGCGATCTACGATGCCCATGAAATCTGGCCTTTCCTTGCTCTCGAGAACGTCGAGGCTCCTCGCCTGAGAAGGCTGTGGCTCTTCGCTTACTATTCCATTCTTGAGTGGATAGGTTCACGACTCTGTAATCTATTGGTCTCCGTGTCAGATGAGCAAGTGGGATATTTCGTTAACAGATATCGTATAGGTCGGGACAAGACAGTAACCGTAATGAACCTAGTTGACTTGTCGATGCTCCCCCCTGTTGGGGAGATGAAGCCACGTCGGGGTGAGCTTCACAAGTTCCAGGTTTGCTATGTAGGAGGCGTAGAGGCTGCGAGGAACCTAGAACCTGTTCTAGAGGCAGCAGCAATGATGAGGGATCAAAATGTCTCCTTTGTGATAGTTGGCGAAGGTGAAGCCAAGATCAACCTTCAGAAACTGGCGCAGAAGCTCGGCGCGGATAACGTACTCTTCACCGGCTTTTTGCCCTTTGCTGAGGCGATGTCCATTGTTGCAAGTAGCGATGTGGGTCTGGTTCCACATTCGAAGACATACAGGACTGATAGAACTTTTCCACACAAAGTCACACAGTATATGGCTTTGGGTAAGGCTGTGATTGTATCGCCTCTCAGCCCGATACTCAGACTACTTTCCTCTAGTGTTGCGGTTTGGAATCCTATGTCAGCTCAAAGGCTGGCTGAAATCATTCTTGAGATGCGTGAGCATAGCAGTCTAAGGTCCACACTGCAAACAAGGGGGCTGCAGCTTGTCGCAGAGAAATTTAACTGGAGCCGCGAATCTGTAAAACTCGTTAACGCGTATAAGCGCCTACTCGGTATCAGTTGACCAACACGTATGTGAGTTCTGGGAAGCACTCCAAGAAGAGTTGAGCCTAACGATGCGGGGACCGCTTTCATCTTGAGGATTGTATTATATCCAGTCTCACAAGACATTCGATACTTCGAAGAGTACTTTCGAGCTAGACATCCAACGGCAGTCGTCGAGATATTTTCTAGCGAAGGCGATAAGCTTCATATGTTGCGTCACCTGAGTGAAGTGAATTCGGACCACTTCATTATTTGCGTCGACGACATTGGAGCACAGTTGAACATGCGTCTTCTGAGAATTCTGCTTGCCTTTCCGAGGTCGACAGAAAAGTATATCGTTGACAGGGCGGGTCGAATGGAAAGATCGTCTCTGACTAGAGTTGTTGTATCGGCCATCTATCTACCTTTGGAGATAGCTTTCGGACTGTTGCTCTTGGGGTCGCTCTATGTCTTATGTGTCTTTCTCTCTGCGTTTCCTCGAAGTCGATCTATGAGTAGTCGTCCCTATGATGATACACGTCTGGTAGCCTATCTGAGGACAGACCCTCACCGATTTGACACCGCAGCAAGGGCTTCGAGTGTGGTGACGCATACATTGGGCTTCATAAAGGGTTTATTGGACAACGGCTGCAAGGTGATCTTCTTGTCGTCTGATTCTATTCTGGACAAGAAGATCGTAGATGTGCCAAACTTTTTGATTCCCCACTCCTATGTTCTTGGAGACATAGTTGAGGCATTTCTGGTAGCGTATAACATCACTTTCGCCTTGGCGGCTCGTAGGATTCTTTCAGACAGAAAAGTTTCATTCCTCTACCAACGGTATTCGTATTTCAACTTTTCAGGCGTTATCCTATCGTCGTTATTGAAGGTACCATTAGTTCTCGAGTTCAATAGCTCCGCTGTCTGGACAGCTAGGATTACTGGTAGAACTCGCTTCCTTCCTGTCTTAGAAGCTATTGAGAGGCTGAATCTCGGCAAGGCAGATCTGATTGTGGTAGTATCTGAGGTCATGAAACGCAAACTGATCCAAGTGGGATGCAGTAGTGATCGGATATTGGTGAATCCTAATGCAGTTGATTTAGATCTTTTTAGGGACAAAGCCGATCGGACTGCGGTTGCGAAGAAGTATGATCTTACCGAGAAGATAGTGGTTGGGTTTGTCGGCATTTTCGAGCCATGGCATGGCATAGAAGTGCTTTTGGAAGCCGCGTCGGCTATCACCGATAGGACTGACGACATAGTATTTCTATTGATCGGAGATGGAACACTTCGTAACAGAATTGTGAACATCATAGAACGCAAGAATATGCAGGGCTGCGTCATCTTGACAGGTCTTGTTCCTCTTGTGGATCTGCCGGAACATCTAGCTGCCTGTGATATCCTGGTGTCACCGCATGTAGGTTTCTCAGATGGATCTGAGTTCTTCGGTTCTCCTGTCAAGATATTTGAATACATGGCCATGAAGAAGGCAATCGTAGCGAGTAACTTGGGCCAGATGGGCCAAATACTTCGCCACAACGAAACCGCCCTCTTGGTCCCACCAGGTGATCCAAGCGCTTTGGCGCGTAGTATCTTGAAGCTGGCCTCAGACAGAACTTTGAGGGAGAAGCTGGGAGCGGCGGCGCGACGTGAAGTAGTTGCCAACTACACTTGGGAGATCAATGCGAGAAGGGTCTTGCAGGCTGTTGGCCTAACTCGCATCTCCGAAGAATGAGTGTCTATACTTTGTTTCGTTTGGGAATAAGAGCTGAAAAACCTTCGCCCGAGTTTCTCCGCGGAATAAGAAACCGATACGACAGGATTGCGGAGGAGTACGACAGAGAAAGCAAGCGATCGCATCTTGTCCGCATGCACAAGAGACAGTTCATTCTCAAGTGTTTAGACAAGTACGGGTTGCTTAGAGAGGGAACACTATTGATTGACCTAGGATGCGGCTCAGGAGCATATATCCCATTTCTTGTCAACGAAGGACTTCAGGTGGTCGGCATCGATCTGTCGATAAACATGCTTCGAGTGGCACGCCGAAAGGCCCCGGGAGCTCAGTTCGTGCTCGCCAGTATGTATGACTTACCTCTCAGATCGAGTGCGTTCGACGCACTGATAGCAATGGGT
>CAZJUU010000198.1:0-3496 GCA_964549295.1 uncultured Candidatus Bathyarchaeia archaeon | reverse complement strand
CTCTTGGCCTAGTTCATCTTGCACGGAAGAAACGATTAGAGCGCGCAGACCAAACGATTCCAAAATTGCTTTGCGATAACCCTTGTGATGTAAAGGAACAAGATTTTAACTCCAGTTCCATGTTCATAACGTCGTTATACAATATCGTAAGGCTTTATAGATAGGTTGCATGGCCGATTAGCCATCTGCAGTGTGAGATGTTGGAATTGCTGTCCTACGGTAAGGTGAATGAGAACATCGTCGAAGAGTTGGAGGGCATCGTTGGAAGCGAGAATGTGTCTACACGCCAAGAAGACCTTTTGGTCTACTCGGTTGATGCGTCTCTTTACCGCCACGCGCCCGATGTTGTGCTTCGGCCACATACGACTGAAGAGATAAGTTCTATAATGAAGTTGGCCACCCGAGAGAGAATTCCTGTCACACCAAGAGGAGCTTCATCTGGCGCAGCAGGATCAGCCATACCCATTGCAGGTGGAATTCTTGTTGACATGACTGGCATGAACAAGATTCTCTCAATCGATCCTGACAATCAGATGGCAGTGGTTGAAGCTGGAGTTGTCTGTGACGATCTCAATGAGAAACTCGCAAGGTTCAAACTCTTCTTTCCACCGGATCCGTCAAGCGGCATCTCTGCAACTCTTGGAGGAATGATCAACACTAACGCTGCAGGCAACCGGGCGTTGAAATATGGTGACACCAAAGACTTCACACAGTGGCTTGAGGTTGTACTTCCATCGGGAGACATAATTCATACAGGATCTCAGACTCTCAAGTCTGTTTCCGGATTTGATCTAACGTCGCTTATCGCAGGGTCAGAAGGATCGCTAGGCATAGTTACTAAGGCATGCTTGAAGGTAGTCCCACTTCCAAATGCGTATTCCACGGCGATATTCGTTTTTGATTCAGTCGAGTCTTTGGCGCGGGCCACTGGTCGAATCAGACAAGCGGGCCTGGTTCCGGAAATGTTAGAATTCATGGATCGAAAGACTACCAAGGTCGCCACGGAATACGCTGGTCTAGGCAAGTTCCCTCAAGGGAATTTCATGCTGGTCGACTATGGTGGTAGCAAGGAATCAGTAAATCCTGCGATGGAGAAGATCGTTGAAGTGTGCAAGACTGAAAACCCGAATCACGTTGAACAAGTCTATGAGCATCAGGCGGATTATCGTTTGAAACTCATCCAGGCTAGGAAAGCTGCTCTGCCTGCACTTGCTAGACTTAGACCATGCTTGGTTCTGGAAGATTGTACGGTTCCGTTGACAAAACTTTCTGAAGCAGCGGCCAAGATCGAGAAGATACCTGAGGTCATTAATGTTGAGGGATTCGACCTCGGCAACTTTGGACATATAGGCGATGGAAACATGCACCCCACGTTCGTGTTTGATGATAACGATATAGACCAGATGGCAGCGTTTGAAAGAGGTCTCGACATGCTCTACAAAGATATTGTTCTACCACTCGGTGGAAGCGTAACTGCCGAACATGGAATAGGATTGGCAAAAGCAAAATATCTTCCACTTGAGATCGAGCCGCGGACTCTGGATCTGATGAGAGAGATCAAGAAGACATTTGACCCATTGTTGATACTGAATCCGGGCAAAGGAAAAGGCGGACCGTACCCGCTTGAGGCTGCGTAACCGTGAAGATGGCGAAAGAATACCAACTTCAGGAATACTATCCAGATGTTCGCAAGTGCATACGATGTGGGTTCTGTGTGAACTGGTGCCCAGGAGGATTTACCAGCTGGGAGTCATATACGCCCAGGGGAAGGATGCAGACAATCAGAGCGTTGCTGGAGAAGAGACTGGAACCGAACACGAACATTCGAGATGCCATGTACAAATGCGTTCAATGTGCATACTGCACATGGCGATGCCCTGCAGGTGTAAGATGCACTGACGCAATAAAAGCCGCCCGAGCCTACCTCGTAGAAAAGAGACTGAATCCTGAAGTAGTCAACAGCCTAGAATCAACAGTCAAAGAGAACAAGAACATCTACAGTCTTCCAACAGCGGCTCGCACAGAGTGGATAGACTACTTCGATCTGAAGGATAAAGTAAAGATTGGTGGAAAAGCCGAACTCGTCTATTTCGGAGGATGTGTGGCATCACTTTTTGGAAGGGCCATGAGCATCTCAGCGGCAACATCACAAATCCTGAACAAACTCAATGTCAATTGGAGCTATTTGGGTTCACAGGAGTACTGTTGTGGAAACCCACTTTTTCAGACTGGAAAGCTTGAGCACGCAGAGGAACTTGCGAAACTGAACAGGAAAACAATACAAGAGACTGGGGCAAGGACACTTCTCACAGCCTGCCCGGGTTGCTATCGTGTTTTCGTGCATGAATACCCTCGATTAATTGGAGATTTGGGCGTAGAGGTCATGCACATATCACAGTTTCTCGAAAGAAAAATCAACGAGGGAAAAGTGAACTTCACAGAGAAAATCGAGAAGACTATCGTATATCACGATCCATGCGAACTCGGCCGACATGTGGGCGTTTACGAACCCCCTCGCAGAGTATTGAGCAGCATCCCGGGTGTCAAGCTGGTTGAGTTTGCTCACAACAGGGAGTTGACACAATGTTGTGGTGCAGGGGGAGTTGTCAAAGGAACCAACCCACAATGGGCATTAGAACTCGGTAAAGAGAAGCTGGAACAAGCTCATGATGTTGGAGCAGAGATGGTGACTTCAACATGCGCATCATGCAAGCTGAACATACTTGACTCTATAGCTGAGAACAGCGACACGCTGGAAGCAATGGATCTAACGGAGCTAGTAGCCAAGGCGATGGGTCTACAAATCTAGTCTTGGAGGAGCCCAATTGAAATCCGAAAAAAGACTCAAGAGATATGGAGCGAGAACGTTTCCGTCAGTCTTTGCAGCTTTTGTCCTTGCCGCTGGATCATTCGGAATCCTCTTAACAAGAAACATCGTTGAAGTCTTTCTCTGCGCAGAACTCATTTCCATCGCACTATTCTACATCTTGTTCACATCTGCAATCCCTATTGCCTTTCCCCAGAGAAAAGACCCAGAAGCAATTTTCATAGGCGGCGCAGGTAAGCCTCCATACATTTCTGCCACCGAACTTCTCACGCCAAAACTTACTCTGCTCCCAAGCGGCGGCGGTCAGAATGACCAAACCGAAATCAAACAAACGGACGGATAGAGGTGTCACAATTGAGTCTGAGCGATCATGTCAGGACAGAAGTCAAGAATATTCTTGGCGAAGAAGCCGCGAAAGAGATTGTCCTTCGGAACAATCGATTCAACTACGAGATCTCGAAAGATAAGCTCAACGATGTAGCTCAGTACCTTAGAAACTCGAAGGCAAGGCTGGCGCACTTATCCGTTGTTGATGTGGGTGTCGAAGGATTCGATGTTGTCTATCACTACGCACTGGACCATCTTGAGAAACATCTTCACCTGAACTTCAAGACGAGAGTGCCTAGAGAAGAACCACAGGTTAAGTCGCTGACAAGAGTAACCCAGGAA
>CAZJUU010000197.1:1351-3516 GCA_964549295.1 uncultured Candidatus Bathyarchaeia archaeon | reverse complement strand
TCTGTCGGCCATCGTCATAGCTTCGACTTGATCATGTGTAACGTACACCGTTGTCGTGGTCAATTCTTTCTGAAGCCTCTTGAGCTCAGCCCTCATGTACACTCTTAGTTTTGCGTCAAGGTTGCTAAGGGGTTCATCAAAAAGAAAGACTTTGGGATGCCTGACGATAGCTCTTCCCAGAGCAACTCTTTGGGCTTCCCCTCCACTGATCTGCTTAGGTTTTCTGCCAAGGAGGTGTTTAAGTCTAAGTAGCTCAGCTGTCTCTTTGACGCGTCTATCAATTTCTTCCCTTTGAGTTTTTCTCATCTTCAGAGGAAATGCTATGTTGTCAAAAACCGACATGTGAGGGTAGAGGGCATAGCTCTGAAAAACCATTGCTATGTCCCTATCTTTCGGTGGAAGATCAGTAACCTCAGTATCACCGATATATATCTCACCTGCATCAGGGGTTTCCAATCCTGCGATGCATCTGAGAGTCGTGGTCTTACCGCATCCTGAAGGTCCAAGGAGCACCATGAATTCCTTGTCGTTGATCTCCAGTGAGAAATCGTTCACTGCCGCTTGAGAACCAAAACGTTTCACCAAGTTCCTTACTGAGACTCTAGCCAAGACTCGTGTTCCTCACAGATCTCTCAAGCTGTACACATAAGTATATAAAAAGATTTTTTTGAACAGAGGCTGTGCAAAGTTGACTGTCTATTTCTTGTATGGTTGTGAGATCGAAGTCTTACTTCACAAATTCGAGTATTCTTTTGAACTCAGGGCTTTCAGACGTTTTTAATATCTCGTAAATAGTCATTTCAACAGAAGAGGGGATTGCGCCTTCTCTGACCATTCTATCCATTGCTATTCTTCTGTTCTCCGAGGTTCTAGATGAAATCGTGTCCTCGAGCAAGTGGACTTCGTATTTTCTTTTCAGGGCTTCGAGTACAGTCTGAATGACGCACACGTGAGATTCTATACCCATCACTAGCAGGCATCGATGACCAGTTGATTCTAACTTGGTAGTGAACTCAGGTGAACCAAAGCAGTTGAAACAATTTTTTTCAATCGGTTTGTACTCCCTGCCCAAAGCTTCGACAATATCCTTCACGGTTCTGCCAAGACCCTTTGGATACTGCTCTGTAACAATGATGGGAATACCGAGAACCTTGGCAGCTCTTATCATGATTATAGCGTTCTTCGTAATTGTTTCGGCCTTGTCAATCTTTGCGAGAAGCTTCTTTTGGTAGTCTATGCACAGCAACAGGCATTCGTTTCTCTGCAATTCGTTCGACATATGAAACCTCTCTCGTGTCAAGACGTGCATCTGTCAATGTTTCGCTATGTAGATTCTTGAAGTGCATCCATTGAGCTCAAGCTTGGAGACGGTTAACGTGCTGTGGATCGGACTCTAGGCTGCAGCAACGTCCAGATCCAATCTACAAACTCTTTCAGGTTCTTAGTTTGAATCAACACTTCGCCAGGTCCGGTGATCTCTGTTACCAGTCCTTCTCCGCCGAGAATAGTTTCTTTCCATCCTCCAAATTTCTTGACCTCATATTGGCATGTGTCGCTGAAAGCGACTAGATGGAAATTGTCTACGGTTAGGATTTCACCCGGTTTCAGGATGTGGCGGTCTAAGGCGCCGAACGTGTTTATGAACAATGGTCCTTGCCCCGTTACTTTAATCATGAAGAGGCCTTGGCCGAAGATGCCTTTTGTGAAGCCTTGCCATTGAATGTCCAAGTTGACGCTACTGGTTGAGGCTATGTAAGCTGCTTTTTGAATGATGTAGCCACTTGTGGGTGTTATGTCAATCTTCTCAACATCTCCGATGGGCGCTGAAACGAAAGCAACCTCTCCTGGACCATTGGTGGCTGTGAAGTCGTTCACAAAAAAGGACTGTTGTCCCAAAATGGAAAGTCCTATCGTTCCTAGGATGCTTTTTTCTCTCTTGTGAGTCTGGACTTGGACGTTAGGTGTCATGTAAGTCATTGCGCCTGCTTCAGCTGTGATCGATTCATTTGGTTTCAGACGGATGACTAACATTGAGTATGAAGGTCTATATCTTATCTCGAAATCCAACGGCTGAGTTGCGGACGTTTCTGAAACTGGGTTTCCACAGTTTGGACAGAACATAGATCCATATGAGATCTCTTTCCCACATTTTGCGCAGATAGTCA
>CAZJUU010000197.1:0-1251 GCA_964549295.1 uncultured Candidatus Bathyarchaeia archaeon | reverse complement strand
GTGGCAAAACTAGCTAAGCCTCCTCGACGTCGACTGGCACACATGATCTTGGGGGTGACCTACACTTGGGGGTTGATTATCGGATTTGTATGGGGAGTTCTGTCTATGGCGCTGCTTTTCAATAGAATGCCGTTTCAGACTGCTCACGGATTTGTCGCGATCATGATAGTTGCGATCATAGTTACTGGTGCATCTCTTGGTTTTGCAATACACTTTCTCAAGCGCCGATTCTTCAAGATCCATTTCATCGTTCAATTTACCGGATTGCTTTTGGCGCTGACGCAAATCGTTCTCGGAACCGCGTTGATTATCTTGTTGGGATAGCCTTGGTATGAGGAAAGAGTTACTGGAATTGTTATTCTTTCTAGATATTGGGGTAATGAATAGGATCTGGAGCATTAAGTTCTCACAAGCTCTCAGCTTTCGAATCTCTGCAGAATGACTGAGCACGCCGAGTAGATTTCCAAACTACTCAATTGTGTAGTCACAAAGCGCAATTTGCACAGGTTTGATGAAGCGAGAGGACTGAAGAATACTAATAGTTATTAGAGTAACTATCTTCTTGAGTACCCGGTCAGGGATGCGGAAGAGGGACTACTACGAGATCCTAGGTGTCTCTAGGGATGCTTCAACGGATGAGATAAAGAATGCATTCAGGAGGTTGGCCCTCCATTATCATCCTGACCGTGACAGGTCTCCTGAAGCGGAAGAGAAATTCAAAGAACTATCTGAAGCCTTCGCTGTCTTATCTAGCGCCGAGAAGAGGCAGGAGTACGATAAATTGGGGCGTTCCGGAATAGACCTTAGATACACGTCGGAGGACATCTTCAGAGGAGTTGATTTCCAAGACATCTTTCAGGGGTATAGGATGGACGTCGTATATGGAAAAGATCTTCATTCTTCACAACCAGCGAGACTGCGCTCGTTTCCGTGGACAGTTGTCATAGCGCTTATCGCTTCTGTTATCATAATTGCTCTTGCTGCTATGTGGTACGTTCTGAATGGGAGACAACTAGTCCTCTGGGAACCGGGAGGGTTATCATCAATGCCATCGTCCCTAAGATATGTACTGGTCGCTCTTGTTGTAATTGTGCCTGCTGTTGTAGTTATTGCGTTTATTTCTCGTCATGTCGGGAAGCCAAGACTAGCGTCCGCCCGCACCTTTGGAATGCATCGAGGTGAGACAGAATATCATTTGGAGTATTGCTATTACTGTGGGGCTCCAATGCCCACGGGTGCGATGTACTGTAA
>CAZJUU010000196.1:0-3521 GCA_964549295.1 uncultured Candidatus Bathyarchaeia archaeon | reverse complement strand
TTCGGCCATGCTCTGGAATCACTGATTGCTTCTATATCGAATACAATCTCTTACGCGCGAATTCTCGCCCTTGCTCTAGCCCACGGAGCTTTCAGCAGAATCCTGCTAATGTTCTTTGAACTTGAAGGGACTTTGATGATGGTTGTGGGCTTCGTAATGTGGGCAGCGTTCACGTTTCTACTGATAATGTGTTTTGAGTTTCTGCTCTCCTTCATCCATACTCTTCGACTTCACTGGGTCGAGTGGTTCCTCAAGTTCTATTCTGGGAGTGGGCGTCAGTACCAGCCCTTCGCCATAATCAGAAGGTTTACAATGATCTAGGCTCAGATATTCCTCGAGGCTCTGATTCAGGTTGATGAAAAAACGCAATCTTGAAAACTAGTCACGGACATGTAGAGTCAACGAGCCGTGAGGATTGGCTTGTTCTTCTTGTGGCAGACAGAGTCTCGACAACTCGGCGAGAGCATTCTCGATGTCCTGCTTCTCCGCCACGGCCGCCTTGAGAGAAGGTTCAACTGCTTGATGTGCTGAATCAAGATTTTCCTTGTCCGTCTCACCGGCCTTGTACTCAAGCTTAAGACCTACTAGGAATGTTGTTAACTCAGCAACTTCGTCTGAGATCTTCTGCATCTTCTCCTTCAGGTCGCGTAACAGTGATTCACTTTTCTGTCTGATCTCGATCAGACCTGCTTCCTGCTTTCTTTGGAATTCTTCGTATACTTCTGCCGGGAGCTCTCTGTCACGCACGAGTTCGCTTAATGCGTGAACTCTCTTCTCGATAAACTTCAGTTCCTTGCATACAGCTTCCGTCTCGACTTTCCATTGTGGCAACAGGATGAGGGCGTCTTTGTCCAACATGATACAGTCGCTGGAAAAACGTAGAAGTTGGCCCCCTTCCGGTTGAATTTCGATGAATCGAAGTTCACCGTCGGTATTGAATGACAAAGCTACAACTCGTCCTATCCTTCTGCCGTATATGTCCGATGCGGTATGGCCGATCAGCCGTCGCAACTCAGTTCCAGACATGATCCCGAAGTTCCTGCTATAGGCGTGCCTCGCTTGTGGGTATGCCTGGCATCTCGGGAAATCTTTCTTTCATCTTCTGTTCAGCAACCATGCTCGCTTCACTCAGGATCTTCTGCGACTCGTCGCTTGATGCGCTGATATCGAACGATTGTTCAGTAGTCTCGCCTACTTCCAAGACTACGTCCTGTAGGGATTCATCAACTTCTGCCAACTCAAGCGATATCTCTGGTAGAACGTTTTGAATCTGGGTTTTGATGGTGTTCACTATGCCCACTACTGGTTTCATGGTATAAACTACATCTCCGAACTCTTGAACTCTCTCAAGTCTAAGCGCTACCTGCTCTAAGGCAAGTTGGCTGTAGAGCGTTATCTTAGCCATTTTCCTTATTTCAGCACATTCACTTGCATAAATTGCTGCCAAAGAAGTGTTCTTGGATTGAAGCGCTGAGACGCACTTGTTGTAGATGGACTTGTCCCTTTCCTGAAGTTCATACGATTTCTTTTCGAGTTTCCTAGTTTGAACTCTTATTTTGAAGAGAGAACTGACTATTCTCTGTCTTAGTGGTGTTGGATGGATTGCCTCCTTGATTCTTTTCGCTATCGAAGTCTTCTCCTTAAACAATAGTATATACCTCCTTATCTTGAATGGCGTCTGCAGCTAGCTCTGGCCGTCCCAGCCTTATCTCCCGGCTCGCCATTTTCGCTAGCTTAAGACTATTGGTTGCAAGAATTATCGTTCGATTGTGAAGGTAACTGTACCCGCGGAGAAGTGGGAGAAGAACGTCTATGGTCGAGGTGTCGAGGTCGCTCGTCGGTTCGTCAAGCAGCAGAAGAGCAGGATCGGTGGCTAGCGCTCGGGCAATAGCTACTTTGCGAGTTTCGCCTGCGCTTAGGCTGTTTGGAAAGAGATGCTTCTTCTTCGACAAACCTATGAATTCAAGCATTTCAGCAGCAGTTTCTTCTCGATCGCCATCCGGGCTACCGCAAAATAGGAGCGGCAATTCCACGTTTTCGATGGCGGTAAGTCTCGATATCAGATGTGAGTTCTGAAAGACTATTCCAATGTTCTGTGCTCTAATCGATGCACGTTCGCTTTCGGTCAATTTGGAAAGATCTTTGCCGAGCACTTCTACGCTTCCCTTTGTCGGAAAGTCCAGACCTGAAACCAGGTTGATTAGGGTAGTCTTGCCGGTTCCTGTCGAGCCTGTGACTGCAACGAATTCGCCTGACTTCACGTTCATATTCAATCCTCCAAATAGTCGAATAGTGCTTCCAAACATCTTGTGCAGTCCTCTAATCCTAACCGCGTCGCCTTCGAAATTCATCCTCTGATCGCCTCCACTATATTCATTCTCGAAGCTCTGATGGCGACGTGTAGCCCCCCTGTCATGCTTCCCAAAAAAACGAGCATCAATGTTCTCAGGATCAACTCTTCTGAGTAGTATGGTTGACCAATTAAATGCGTTGTGACAGTGAAGACGCATCCTAGTGCTATCCCGACGACAGATCCTAAGGTGCCTATGAGAATTGACTTTGAGAGGAAGACTGCAATCACGATGCGCTTCCCTGCTCCTAACGCACGGAGTATGCTGATCTCTTGACGCTTCAAAAGTAGCTCCGCCATCATACATAGAGAAAGCGAGGTAGCGACAATCAAGAATGCTAGGCTGAACACCGTGAGTTGATAGACAGATGCACTGCCTTCCATCGGTCGTGTTGATGATGCGACAAGACAAACTGTGGCCGACGCAGCGGCCCCAATTATCCCCAGATAGCTTTCGAAGTCAAGTTTGATATATCTGAGGAGGAGGTCGGCAATATTCATTCTCGATCGAGGCTCTAATACGCGCTTGTCTCTTGAGGGTTCTGTATCTCATCAGCGAGTAACTTCAGGAAGTTCCCGAGCTGACCTTTCTCATATGTCTTGATTATGGATGCAGTGTATTCTATTCTCATGTTCAGATTGCGCAGTTTTGAGATTACCTTGTCAACATCGGCCTTGTTCTTACCCACAAGGAGGATCATCCCTTCCGGAGAACCTAGAGAACTTACAACCTGGACTGTCTGAGGAATTGTAGCTATTTGTTCCAGGACTTCGTCACGTTCCTTGTGTTCGGGGAAACTCCCTCCAACATAGACCTGCTCACTAACCCCGAGCTTCTCAAGGTCCAATAGGACTGTGTACTCTCTTATGATTCCTATCTGTTCCAGCTTGTTTATTCTGTACGCCACCACATTTGGATGTAGGTTCAATTTCTTGCCGATGTCGACGAAGGAGGCCTTACCGTTATTGACAAGCTCGGCCAGAATTCGCAGATCTGTCGCATCTGTGGTCAACAAACAGTTGCCCCTCCTAGAGTGCCTTGAACGTCTCAAACCATTTGTCATAGTACTTCAACATTCCCTGCGAGACGCTCGGCCTCCTCTCGCTGAATATCGTTCTGAAATCTTGCATAGTTATCTGGCGGGGAGTGGATTGCTTATCCATTGGGTCT
>CAZJUU010000195.1:0-3562 GCA_964549295.1 uncultured Candidatus Bathyarchaeia archaeon | reverse complement strand
AGACCTTTGTGGTTCGCGCGAGAGACGATCTGGTCATATCGAGAAAAGACGACTATTTGAAAAGCTTGACGAAGACTTTCGAGAAATACGACGCCGATGCAGTTCTTTATGTGCAAAAGGTCAAAGACCCCACGAGATACGGTGAGGGTACGAGCGGGCCGTGAGTTGCAGCTGACCAGCGGTATTTAGCAGCTAGTAGAGGAAGGCGGTACTGTCTATGCCTTGCAACTTGGTAGGAATGAAAGAGGATAGACGTAGGTACGCCTGTGTCATACTGGACTGCGCTGAACATAACCAGGAGATACAGTATGCGCATGATCAGGGCCAAAGCACTTCTACTCGACATGTAACTGGCGTCAATGTTGTCCTCTGACTATGTTCACATGCCATGTCTGGCCGCCATATGTGAAGAGACACGACAAACTCCTCAGATGACAAAATCGATGATTAACAAACCTGGTCCCTGAAAGAAAAATGTGCGGAATAAATGGATTCAATTTCTCAGATCCGAAACAAGCGGAGCTAATGAACGAGGCCATCAAACACAGAGGGCCGGATGATGAAGGAGTATTCACAGACCAAGATGTGAGTCTAGGTCATGTCAGATTGTCAACCGTTGACCTTAGCACGGCAGGACGACAACCGATGACCTACGAACACGCAGGTAAAACTGCAACAGTTGTCCTCGATGGTGAAATGTACAACTTTATGGATATCAGGGAGAAACTGGAAGGCAAAGGCCATAGATTCAGATCGGCAACATACGACGAAGTCGCGGTAGCAAGCTACTTGGAATGGGGCTTTGAATGCATAAAGTTATTCAACGGTGCTTGGGCACTCGCTATTTATGATCCAGCGAAGAAGATACTTTTCTGTTCAAGGGACATACTCGGAGTAAGGCCTTTCTACTATTATTTGGATGGGAACAGGTTTATTTTCAGTTCGGAGCTGAAAGGAATACTTTCACATAGGTATCTGTCCCTCAATGAGAGAAGAAACATTAACAGGCAAGCTGTAGATCTATACTTTACGCTAGGCTTCATTCCGTCCCCATATACCATATATAATGGCGTGTTTAAACTCGAACCACGGCGAAACCTAATCTTCAACCTTGTGGACGAGAGAATAGAAAAGTGGTTCTATTACACGATCCCAAAATACAGGCCTGTCAACGACTATGAGAAACTAGTTGAAGAGGGAAAGAGTATCCTCAAAGATGCCGTTCGGCTCAGAATGATCGCGGATGTGCCTGTCGGCGCGCTTCTGAGTGGAGGCCTAGACTCTAGCACCATTGTCAGTTTCATGAGCCAACTGATAGACGTCAAGAACATGCACACTTTCTCTATTGGGTTCGAGGGCGACTATGACGAGACACCGTTCGCTAACATCATCAAGGATTATTTCGAAACCAACCATCATCACCACCATTTCGCTCAGCGAGACTTCGAGGACCTTATTGAAACCTACTCATTCATCTACGACGAACCGTTTAGTGACTACTCAGGCTTTCCAACCTATATGATCTGCAAGAAGGCTAGGGACCATATTACTGTCGCCCTAACTGGCGAGGGAGGAGATGAAATATTTGGAGGATACCCTGAGTACGTAGCGGGGTGCAGGATAGATTTTATCAGGAAGATTCCAAGATTGCTTAGGATCATCCTCTCAAGGATCCCGGCGAAGAGGAATCTTAGCAGCTATGAGTCATTATTCTTGCTGAAGAAAGCCTTCTACGTATCCCTGTATGACCCACAGTTCTTCTACGAAAAGGCGCTGGAAGGTGAGGTAGTGCTTCCTGAGGTTTGCAGAGCATGGATGAGGGAAAAACTGCAGTTCTGCGTTCCGTATGGCGGCGGCAGCATGGCTGAGACACTGCGATTATACGATCTGCTTTTCCACACGGGCGGAGACAACTGGTTGGTTAAGACCGATAGAGCCTCTATGTCCAACGGGTTAGAAGTACGAAGTCCTTTCTTGGATCATAGGTTTATTGAGTTCTCGCAAAAAGTCCCGACCAGATGGAAAGTAGATCTGTTCCACACGAAAAAACTCATGAGAGAGATGATTGAAGACCTTCTGCCTCCGCAGATTGTTCAACGAAAAAAGCAGGGTTTCGTCCCTCCAATGCAAGAATGGATTCTCGACAAAAAATATGAGTCTTTCATAGCGCATTCTCTGGAAATGCTGAAGGATCTCAGCCCCGAGCACTATCATTTTTTCAGAGAAAGAGTTCTTAAGAGCGATGGCAGGCTCTACGGCCTGTACAAGATTAGACTTTTCCTCTTCGGCAAATGGATGGATCGTTGGATCAAGCGAACAACCAGCGCGCCATCCGAGATCTCGGACGACGCGGGAATGGCAATCTAGTGGCTTTGAGTCATGGAGCCTAGTGTTTGAAAACGGTTGGGGTTGGAGTGATTGGTTGCGGAAGAATAGCGCAAGACGCCCATCTTCCAGCCTACATTGAGAATCTGAAGTGTCGAATTGTTGCAGTTTACGACAGCGACAACGATGCCTCAAGAAGAAGTACGATCCACTATTAATGCGCTCGTTGGATTTGTTGAGGGACTTAGCCTAGTTTTCTATCACTTTCTTAGGGAAAAGGCTCTTGGGGAAAGCAACAAACTCTATGGCCGATACCGGATCAGACTCTCTCTTCGGTGCCTGGCTAGATGGTTGGATGAAATAATAGTGGAGAACAGAGATATTCATTGATTGATCGTAGTGATTTTCGATTGGACCAAGAGCAAAGGGGACGTGTTGATATGATAATACTCTGCTCACACAGGGAGGTACTGGAATGGCAGACTATGATCACTTATTGAGTGCCGTAACGTTATCGATGGTCGTCCCAGTGTTTCTCGTATACGTGCTATATTTCGTAAAGGTGTTTGGAACAGACAGGAAGAAAGGTTACATAGATGAACTTTGTGAGATATCAACTAGGCCAGTAAGGCCGAAGGAGCTACCCTGCATATCAGTCTTGGTGCCCACTCATAATGAAGAGAGCATGCTATACGCAAAGCTTCAGAACATCAGCGAAGTGGAGTACCCCAAAAGTAAGATCGAAGTCCTAGTGATAGACGACTGCTCGAGCGACGGAACTGTTAAGACAGCCACGGAAGGTCTCGAAAAGTTTGGGCTGAAGGGAAGAGTCCTAGAGAATGGTAGAAGAATGGGCGTAAACGCTTCTTACAACAGAGGCGTGAACGAGGCACAATACGACTGCGTTTTGACCACGGATGCTGACGTCTTGATTCACAGAAACGCATTGGAAATCGCAGCCAAGATTCTGATGCAACTAGAGGAAATCGGTGGGGTTACTGCAAGAATGGTCCCAACCTCCAGCAAGAGCACGACAGCAACCAGAGTCGAGGATGCATATAGAAATGTCTTCGATTCAATGATGGTAGCAGAAAGCGCGATTTTCTCCACCTTTCCCGGCTACACCTGCTTCGCTCTTTTCAGAAAGTCCACGTATTCCACGATGTCACATGAGTACGGATCCAGTGACGGGAATCTCTCTTTGTCCATCATAAAGCATGGTCACAGGTTCATCCTG
>CAZJUU010000194.1:371-3571 GCA_964549295.1 uncultured Candidatus Bathyarchaeia archaeon | reverse complement strand
CAGCGCGGTGGGGCTGGGGCCGTCTCCGCATCGGGACCAACGCTGAGCCCGTAGCGAAATTTGACGGAAGCTCGTTCGGTCTAGACGGAAGTCAGCGTCTGGTCCATTAGTATCATTCGGCGTTCGTACTTTTGCCTCTGGGTTTACAACCCTAAAGTTTCCGCGACCAAGATCTCTTTCATAAAGCAATATGGGAAACGACGACGCACAACAACGCTATGAGGCCTTCAATGAAACCCCTTTAACGCCACGTCACCCATGCACATCCATGCCTTCCGAACTCACTGACAACAACTGGGTCCAACCTGCTTATTTATTGGAATCAAGCTTCAAAGAACTGTCAGCCTCTGGGTATCGTCGATGTCAGAAAGAGCAAAGACAGAACATGTGTGCCGTGAGATTCTTCGACAGATCCTAGAGCAGCCTCCGGATGATATTGTTGATCTTACCCAAATGAAGCTTCAGCATGCCAAACTGCACAATCTAAGCCACATTCCAAGCAACGCAGAGATTCTGTCATTTGCCAACGAAGTAGAAAAGGAGAGAGCGCGCACAACTCTGGTTCTCAAGCGGGTTCGCAGTCTCTCTGGAGTTAACGTTGTCGCTGTAATGACGGAACCATCAAAATGTCCTCATGGAAGATGTGGATACTGTCCAAGCGAACCCGGCGTGCCGGCAAGCTACACAGGATACGAACCCTCAACGATGCGTGGCATTCAGAACAGCTTCGATCCGTACAGACAGGTATCTAGTCGACTTGAGCAGCTCAGCGCGATCGGACACAAGATCGGCAAGGTTGAACTCATTATTCAGGGAGGAACATTTCCAGCCACTCCGAAGACCTATCAGGAGTACTTCATCCAGAGGTGTCTAGAAGCGATTTCGGAACGGCAAACGTCTTCCCTGAATGAAGCCATGACCGCCGCTGAGACTTCTAGGGTTAGGAACGTTGGGATTACTGTTGAAACGCGTCCTGACTGGGCAAGAGAAAGAAACGTAGATCAAATGTTAGCGATGGGTGTGACTCGCGTTGAGCTGGGTGTCCAGAACTTGTACGACGACATCTACAAGCTCGTGAAGCGTGGACACAGCGTAAGTGACGTTGAGCAGGCATTTCGAATATGCAAAGACGCTGGACTGAAGATCGTTGCACACATGATGCCTGGACTTCCGGAATCAAATCCGGAAAGAGACTATGACGGTTTCATGAAGCTCTTTGAAGACTCTGCCTTCAAACCAGACATGGTTAAGATATACCCGTGCCTTGTTCTGAAGGGTACTGAAACATATGAGATGTGGAAGTCTGGCAAATATCAGCCATACTCAGCTGAGGAAGCAGCTGATCTTGTCGCGAGGATAAAGGCGAACGTTCCACCGTGGATCAGAATAATGCGTGTTCAGCGAGACATCCCTGCGCGTCTGATTGTTGCCGGAGTAAAGAAGGGAAACCTTAGGCAATTGATAGAGAACAAGATGTCCGAGATGGGAATTTATTGCAGGTGCATTAGGTGCCGAGAAGTTGGAATCCGAATGCTGAAGACAGGAGCAATTCCTGACCCGAAGAACTTCAAGATAGTATTCGAGGAGTATGACGCTTCAAAGGGAAAGGAGATTTTCATATCCCTCGAAGACCAAGACGAAACGTTATCCGGATATCTTCGACTGAGAATTCCATCCGATGAAGCTCACAGACCCGAGATTCATGGCGGCGACGCGGCTATTGTAAGAGAGTTGCGAGTCTGCGGACCAATGATTCCAATTGGTGGAGAAGACGAAGACGCCTATCAACATAGAGGGCTTGGAGCAAAGCTTCTTTTCGAAGCTGAGCAGAAAGCAGCCAAGATCTACAATCGAAAAAAGATTCTGGTCACAAGTGCAATAGGTACTCGTGACTATTATGGAGCCCTTGGATACAGCCGTGAAGGACCCTACATGTCTAAGAAGTTGAAAGCCTAATCAAAAGTTAGAAAACCATAGGGTAATCCTAAAAACAGGTCACGATGGATGAATGATTCAAAGACAGGAGTGGATAGCTTGACACTAGGTTACCATGGAGCGGCATTTGAGTCGCTGAAAAAATCTGGGGCGGAAATTGGAGATCGCGTCAGAATCGTAGATGACAAGAAGATCTACGAGGGAATTTTGATACCTCAGACCGAGCTTGGCGACGAACACATCATAGTGATGAAACTAGACAGTGGATATAATGTTGGAGTCCATGTTGGTTCTGGGACGAAGATAGAGGTTATTGGAAAAGGCGGCAAACCCTCATTCATACGTCCTCCGGCTCCACCTTCCAGAGAAGATCTTCCAAAAGTTGCCGTAATTAGCACAGGCGGAACTATCGCAAGCCGCGTAGACTACAGGACTGGTTCAGTTGAACCTGCGCTGACTGCTGAAGACCTCTACAGCGTTGTTCCGGAGCTTTCTGACATCGC
This sequence comes from uncultured Candidatus Bathyarchaeia archaeon, assembly GCA_964549295.1. Lineage (GTDB taxonomy): Archaea > Thermoproteota > Bathyarchaeia > 40CM-2-53-6 > CAVXDP01 > CAVXDP01. The sequence goes on along the minus strand of CAZJUU010000194.1, from coordinate 1,133 downwards.
TCAGGTTACTGCTGACGTTCTCTACAGTGAGTTCAGTGAGAACCTTACAACCAAACACTGGCAAGAGATTGCGAATACTGCCTGGAAATACTATCAGAACAACATGCAGGGCGTCGTGATATGCCACGGAACCGATACAATGGCGTATACTGGAGCAGCTCTAAGTTTTGTTCTTCAAAATCTCCCTATCCCAGTTGTATTGGTAGGCTCCCAGCGATCATCTGATAGACCAAGCTCAGACGCAGCTACAAACCTGATTGGGGCAGTATCGATATCGTCGGCTTCACCATGCTCAGAAGTAGTCTTGGTTATGCATGAAAAAACGTCGGACAACTTCCTGTTGGTTCACAGAGCCACACGGGTCCGAAAATGTCACACAAGCTCAAGGGATGCTTTCAGATCGATCAACTCCCCTCCCATAGCGAGGTACGATCTGCGCGAGAAGAGACTTGAGTTTCATGTGGAAAACTACAGAAAGCGTGGAGAAGGCGGTAACGCGGCTCTGAAGCCAAACTTTGATGACAGAGTTGCTCTCATCAAGTTCTATCCAAACATGAACCCCGGAGTGATTGATTGGCATGTGGACAAGGGCTATCGAGGCCTTGTTCTAGAAGGCACCGGTCTCGGTCACGTGAGCAGATACTGCTACGACTCAATCAAACGAGCTATTGAAAAAGGCCTTCTGATCGGCATGACTTCCCAATGCATCTGGGGTAGAATCAACATGAACGTCTACTACACCGGAAGAGATCTCCTTTCATT
>CAZJUU010000194.1:0-361 GCA_964549295.1 uncultured Candidatus Bathyarchaeia archaeon | reverse complement strand
CCTTTCAATGGGGGTTCTTCAATTGGAGGATATGATTCCGGAAACGGCGCTTGTCAAAATGATGTGGACCTTTGGACAAACCTCCAACGTCACAGAAGCTTCGAAGCTTATGCTAACAGATTTGGCAGGAGAGACCACACCAAGACGAACAATATCTGGAGAGCAGTAGAGATTGTCTGAGAATTCAGATGTCGGGTTGAAAGTTGGTATAGAGATTCACTGCCAACTCGATACGAAGAACAAACTCTTCTGTGCGTGTCCAACTCGCCTCTCAGTTGAAAAGCCTGAAACAGTCTTTCTGAGACGTCTTCGTCCAACGCAAAGCGAGCTTGGTCAAGTCGACCCCGCGGCCATGTTTGAA
>CAZJUU010000193.1:0-3599 GCA_964549295.1 uncultured Candidatus Bathyarchaeia archaeon | reverse complement strand
GTTGGCATAATCACAAGCGCCATAAACCCATACTTCTACTTCTGGTGGGCAACAATTGGCAACGACTTCATGATCAAAGGATTTGAAGTTGCAGGTCTAATTGGAATTGTGGTGTTCGTATTCTCTCATTGGATGTCCGACCTGACCTGGTACACGTTCATATCCGCATCCATACACGGAGGTAGGAGACTCATTACAGACAAGATCTACCGAACAATACTCCGAGCATGTGCCATCATCCTCCTTGGATTGGGAGTCCTCTTTCTGGCAGATGTGATCCCCTACCTGTTTTCAGTCGCTCATACCTAGTTTCTACGCTCTTCTGGCTGGAAGCGAATCTGTTACATGCGGCTTGAGCGGAGATGCAAGGCTGATTCGAAAGGCATTTCTAATTGGAGACATAATGTCAGATTCGACTGGTAGAGTAGGTTTATCGGTTTGACAGATCAGCTATCTGGCCGCGAACTAGTGGAGAGAGCCTTTGCCTACATGACTACTGTCGCAAAGGAATGTCGCAAGGCTTTGACAACCCAGTTCGAGCAGAAGCATAAGGGAGTTCCATTCAGTTCGGTTGAGACAACGATTAGACAAGAGATTGAATCCTGGTTTCCCAGACGAGATAGGAACATTACAGTGAAGCATGAAAAGACCGTTCTTGGAAGACCAGGCGAATTGACTGTAACCTATTCAGGGGCCACTAAGGACGCCCATTTCAAGTTTCACGTCAACGGAATCTTCTCTTTGGCCGGATCCTCAAAAGACGCGCCATCCTACCTCAAGAATCTGAACGTCAACATTGACAAGAGAGAATTCACTCGGTAGACACTAGTCTACGCACCAACGGAGATCTTCTCAGCCTTCAGTAGGGGCGAGATGATGGCCGTGTCTAAGAACATTCCTTGACATTGTTTTGAGTGCTTACCGATCATAGTCACGTTTCTCAGAACATTCTGGATGTTTGCGCCTATCATAGCCTCTTTTACCGCTTGCTTGATCTCCCCTTTCTCTACTTTGTAGGCAACAAGCGGTGCGACGGAGAATTCACCTGTTATGCGATTCGCAGTATGAGCACCTATGACGTGTCGGACGTAGATGCCGCTCTTAACAGTTGATAGAATCGAGTCGAAGTCTTCGCTTCCCGGTTGAAGTGCAAGATTTGTGTGAGTTATCACTGGTTCAGCTAGGTACTTTGCTACGGAGTCTCCTGAACTTGGTCTAAGTCCATTTCCCGTGCTCTTTCTGTCTTCTTTGGACGCGGATGAGACATTATAAAGAAACGATTTGAGAATGCCCCTTTCCACGATGGATGTGGTTTGGGTTGGATATCCCTCGTCGTCGTATGGTTTTGAACCCACTGCGTTGGGAATCTTCCCTTGATCGATTATGGTAACGAGGTCGGAGGCTACTTGACTCTCAATCTTTCCAACGTAGGGCGATTGGTTACGTTGAACTTGATCAGCCCGTATCATCAATGCGAAGGTATTCTCCAGAAGATCGGCCACAGCGTCGGGGCCGATGACTATATCCATTACACCACTTTGGATAGGTTTGGGATTCAGTTGAGAGATAGCCATTGAAGCAGAGTGCCTCCCCACTTCAATTGCCTTCTCTTCGTCGAGGACTCGACTTGAGTGATTGTCTCCTGCGGAACCAATGGAAGTCTCGTTCTTGGTTGTCACGTAGGATGATGCTTTGAAGATCGTTGAAGAGTATCCTGTTTCAACGCCTTGGGAGTTTCTGACTGCTGTTCGGTATGACAGGAAAAGCAGGTCTCCGCTAATTGAAACTATGCTCTTGCTTAGCGATGCAGATTCAATCATGTTCCTAGCGAGGTCACATGCTTGGGCCGGTTCTACGGCTGGAATCCTCGGGTCGAAGATGTTGTTAACGGTCTGGACCTTCTTAGAATCGTGGAATGATTTCAGCTCTTTCTGCTCAGGTTTTGCCATAGCGATGGACATAGCTTCGCATACCATCGTTTCGATTCCCAGCTCTCTGGAATCCATTGTGGAAGCTGATCCAAGGAAGGTTTTTCCATTCTTGTTGATGAGGACACGTACTCCTATGCCGGCATCGAACTTGCTGTCAACGGATTTCACTTGTCCTTTCTCTATCTGAGCACTGAGGCTTTGGCTCTCTGCAAAGAAGGCTTCCACTTGACTCGCGCCTTTTCGTTCTCCGAAACGAATCGTGTAATCGAGAAGATTGTACAATCAGGTTCTTCCTCCAACCACAACATTTCGAGCTAGGAAATGAGGAGCACCATCACCTGCCGGAACCGACTGCGAAGCTTTCCCACAGAACCCAGGGTGATACTTGATATCCTTCCCAATGGCGTCTATGTTGTTCAACGTCTCAAGCGTCAATCCGGAAAGCGATACGTCAAGTAGAGGTATCGTGAGTCTTCCATTCTCGATCATGTAAGCTTCTTCGGCGGAGAATTGGAAGGTTCCTTTCGACGTATCTACTTGACCGCCCCTAGTTCCTTTCGCGTACACACCTTGGTCGACTTTCTCGAATAGTTCGTCGACCGAATAATCCCCAGGTGACATGTAGGTGTTACTCATTCTGACTATGGGTCGCGCCGCGTATGATTCAGCTCTCGCGCCACCGTTCAATTGAACTCCAAGCTTTGCAGAGGTCTCTTTATCTGATATGTATCCCATGAGCTTTCCTTTCTCAACAAGAATGCGCTTGACAGCTCGAACACCTTCATCATCATACCTGAAGCTGCCCCAACCATTTGCAAATGTCGGATCGTCACATATAGTCACAAGATCCGACCCGATCCTCTTCCCAAGCATATTTTGAAGAATGGATTCACCACTCACAACAAGATCCGCTTCACATGCATGACCTACGGCTTCATGCGCGAAGGTGCCCGCCAATTCCGTATCCATTACAACAGAGTAGCGTCCGCTTGGAGCAGGTTTAGCCTTCAGCAGCGCGACGGCTCTCTGACTTGCTTTTCTGGCGTAGTTTCGCAGATCGATACTTTCGAAGAATTCGAATCCTTTTCTTGTTCCTTCGTACTCCCGTGCTGAGACGAGTTTATCAGCATCTTTTGCAACGGCGTTTATTGTGAAGAGTATCCTGTTGGTTTCTATCTCGATGGACGCGCCATCGCTGGTCGCTATCGCACGACGACCGCTACCATCCATGTAGACTGAACTTGCACTCACTATATTCGGATCCTGGTTTCGAGCAATATTCACGAGCACCGACGCGATCTGCATCTTTCGACCAATCTCAACTTCAGAGGGATCCAGAACAGAGGCGGCCTTCACCGAGTCTTTTGCGGGGTCCGCTGTCCGGATCTCAATTTTGTCCTTAGGAGTAGAAGCAACCGCTTTGGCAGAACTGACCGCCTTTCTCGCCGCATCTATAGCAGCCTCTTTGGTCATTATGACAGTCGAAGAGAAACCCCAAGCACCATTTGCCACAACTCTGACACCAACACCGTTAACAACGCTTTTTGATGTCTGATCGAAAATGTCGTTGCTCCGTCGGATCATTGTACCTACTGAACTGTCAGCCCTAGCATCTGCATAGATTGCTCCAAGTCTTACGGCCTCTCTAATACCTGTCTCTGCGAGATC
>CAZJUU010000192.1:0-3614 GCA_964549295.1 uncultured Candidatus Bathyarchaeia archaeon | reverse complement strand
CCCGAACCAATGCAATCTGCCGTGACGCTAAGAGTGTCCGTGTCGCCGTAATGCGAGTCTCCCGTTCTTCACTCGCACTTCTCTCTCATTAATCAGATGGTTGATTCTACTTCTGAGCTTATAGTCAGGATATTTGACGAGTTCTTTGATCTGTTTTAACGTTGTGGCCTTCCATTTCCCGATTGATTTGAGAATGGTTTGGTCAATGCAATGATTGAGGAGCTTGTTATAGAACGGAGCTCTGATGTTCGTTTTCTTTTCTATGACTTCAATACTGTCCAAGAGTGGTAAACAGAAGTTTCTTCCTGTCTTCTGCTCCTGAAGAAGAAGCTCCTCAAACACCACTCCCCATTTGAATCCCGTGGATTTCGCGAGATCGATCATGTCGTAGATGTCGCCTTCTCTATCGGTAATCGACTTCAGGAGAAAGATGTCCTCGTTACTCATTAGAAACAGTCTCAGACTGTCTATCGACTTCATTTCGCACCTATCTTTTATTGGCTGGGACAAGCGGAATGCATTGCAGATGATGTTCACAAAGAGATCAACTCGTGGGTAATTCTCTTTCACGTATATTCCGGTAGGCTTGAGTCTTTCATCAGTCCTTGAAATCTTTACTAGCCGCTGGTATCCGAGAGCTCTGAGAGCCTTTGTTAGAGCTTTTGCTGTCTTTTGGCTCTCTACAACGATGTCGACATCCTTGGTGGCTCTTTTCAGACCTCTGATTCTCATAGCTTCTCCACCGAAGAGGTAGAGGGACAATCTATGCCCCACCTGTACCGCGAGTTCACTGAACAAGGTGGGAAACGCAGGTGGAGGAACAAGGGTTTCAGGAGAGATGCCGTAAAGCTTCGCCTTTTCTGCGAATTCGCTCCATGGTAGAAATCTTTCTAGGGATGGAGTGGCCGGATTCCTAACGTAGTTCCCCAGATCCACTACCACATCGTCAACGGCGAATTCTTTGGCAATTCTTCTAAGCTTTACCAGATCCATCGAGTCTTTGTTCTTGATGTAGAAGATAGCACAATCAGTCAGTTCCACAGGGTTTCTGGAAAAAACCATTGCATGTATGAGGACTTCTTCAGTACTTGGTTCTCTTTTGGGTTGAACAAGATACTGGAAGAGAGTCGTAACCTCCACGCCATACATGCTGAAGACCGAAAATCCGGTCAGTGAGCCTTCAGCGCTCTTGCCCAACGGAATTCTCTTCAAGATGGTGCTGTGGGATGTGTACACAACTTCTGCATACGGCTCAACAAGCCGTCTATGCTTCTCCTCTCTCAGCGTCGATAGAAAGAATCGAAGTTCCTGATCCTCAGCTATCGAGTATCTCCTTTTCTCCTCTTTTATCGCTCCAGTCTCCAGTAGAGTCTCTAAAGCTCTTCTTATGCTTCGATACGAAAGTCCCGTTGCCAACTGGATATTTGGGACAGTGTTTGAACTGAAGAGAGCGAGAAGAACCTTCTCTCTTGATTCACCAAGCAATTTGACAGTGTCATATTTCATTGAAACTCTTCTGTATGTCGTTGCAATAGCGGTAGAAGCCAACCCTACCGTCGTATTTCTCTTGGTAAGATAGCCTTGCTCTACTAGATCTTTGACCAACTTAGTGGCCATTTCATAGCCTAGGTCGATAGCTTTTGCTAATTCTTTCGTGCTCATCTCTCCTGTTAATAGTGTATTTAGTGCTCTCAATGCAGTGGTTTTCATAGTTGACACTAAATTTCATTTCTTTATAAATAACTGTAATTTGATGGCAACTATTAAACGGTTTGCATACGGATCACCTCATGGTGGAGTTGGCCCGATAGGATAGGAAGATCATCCCACAATAACGCTTGGATTAGATATTTGTCCCGCAGCCTGACCAAGTCTGCTTGACGCGTACCTCACGTGTAGTCTAAGATTTATTCAACTACCTATCCGAATGGTAATCCCGTCTGAAAACGAGAATGTTACGCTAGTTGGACACGTTGATGCCTACGATCCAGATCAAGGTTGGATGATAGAATTCAAATCAACTCGGTTCGTCAACTGGCAAAAAGAAAAAGGGTTACTCCCACATGAACACCACGTTCAACAGATCCGCAGTTACTTCACCATGTGGACAAAATGCTACAACTTCCCGGTCGACAAGCTGTTCGTAGCCTATGTCGATGATCAGACTCCCCCAATGTGTTTCGAGATTGCGCCGTACGATCTAACTCAATGGCTTAGAGAACGTACCTCGACACTTCATAAAGCACTCTTAGAGAAGATCACGCCAGTAGATGAACCAACATCTCTTTGCAACTACTGTGCTTTCAAAGACTACTGTCGTGTCTTGAAGTAGACCGAGCCACCTGAACATATTCCATCGAGATGTTAATAGGATGTTAATAAACGAAGATTCCGAATCGACTGCAAGTTCCAATCTGACACGAATTGTGCAAAGCAAGGCAGTATTTATTGAACTGAAAGATGAAGCCACCTGCGTCGTCGACTTCGTATGTAACAGATGCTCGAAATGCGGGGAACCCTTTCAACCACATACCAATGAGTGAGTCATAGATAGTTGTCAAAACTGTCGGGAGTCCGTCACTCACGGGATTCATGGACGGGCATCTAAACAATGCCCAGCAATGATGAACATTCTGCGAGGCATGAACGAAAATGATATTTTGGAACAGACCTAATAACCATCTGGCTTTTTCTTTTGGTTACTAGTTTGTTTGGCGCCACCGTTGGTTCATGGACCCTGAACGAACAACTGAGAGAGGCCGCTATTGACATGACTCCAGAAGATACTTTACTTACGTAAACTGTTACGTATATGCTTAGCATCACTCTCTAGACAAACTATCATAGAATTCGAAGGACTGTTAACCCTCCAATTTTGTGGAGAGAGCATAGAACCGCTCAATGAAGTATCTACCCTAAGCTAACTCGCCTTTCGTGATATCCTTGATTCTCTCTCGCCAGTAGCTAGCGAGCATCTCAAGCTTATTCGCGAAGACGTCACTAAGTTGGGCCGGCTCGTTCCGTCGTACTCGACTTAGCAACCCGCTTCGCATCATCGCCTGCCACGTTTGGCTTAATGTCCGCGCTGAGCAATGTCGTTCTTTTATGATCTTGGGCGCTAGGTCTCTGTACAACTCAACCCGGTCGGTTTTCATGCGGCTCATCTCGCGTAAGATCGCCTCGGCCAGCTCTGCCTTCCTAGGATTAAACGGAAAGAGTATCGTGCAGAATATTCGTAGGTCTCCTACGCTGGTTCTCTGGGCGTCGATCTTTGGAGTGATGTATCCTCTCCTTTTCATATAGTCTGCCCAGTATTCTTTGTCCTTCTTCGTCTCCTTGAACTGTGAAGCCAAGGTTGTCTGCCTTACCCCACGGTGTGGTACGATATCATCCTTAAGGTTTTGTCCCACGTGGGGGTAATTGGGTCCTTACCCTGCTAAAGCATCTTCATTGCCTGCGAGGGAAACGAACAAGGCCTACGAATTACCCCATTGCGTGCAAGAGAGGGCCAACTACAGGATCAGCTGACGCGAACAAGATGCCCTACGCCGTGTATCTCGCTTCACTCGGTTTCGCAGCCTGCGTCTGCGCTGGCAGAGGCGGAAGAGGAGGAG
>CAZJUU010000191.1:0-3615 GCA_964549295.1 uncultured Candidatus Bathyarchaeia archaeon | reverse complement strand
TTGAGGCCACTTTGTGAGTCATCTATGATTCGTTCCCATAATGTGCAATTTGCAGATCGAATGCAAGCAACCCCTTATCTACGACCTCAAACTCTACTTGGATCAAATAGGATTTCAAGATTGACTAGAATCGAAGGTGCTTGACACTGAAAAAGATAGCCTTGATCTGCCTTGTGATTGTCACTTCGATTATCACCTCTCAAAATTCACTGCTAGTTACAGACGCAAATGAACTTCACGGAGACAGAGTCTCTGCTTATCTGGATTCTGGAGGAAACACAACCAAGGTAAGCGTTATCACCGCGACGCCTGAAGTCACAACAGTAAATGCCACCGCAATAACGACAACGATATCAGCCACCACGGCTTCTGTCTCAATCTCTACGACTGGAGGTACACAGAACTACTATTTCGAAGCTGCTATGGTTGTCGTGATAGCCACTATCCTTGGAATCGTCGCCTTCACACGCAAGAAGAAATTGACTGAGCGATGATAAAGACAGTCTCGACTCAGAGCGGTTCCGCCAGTTATCCCGTTAGGAATGGGAAGTCGTAGAGTGATACAAAGCATAGCGCTGTGATGAGAAGAGCGACTATGTAGAGAGTTTTGCGTGACCTGGAGAGTGGTGTCACATCATCGAGTGGCTCTGCTCCAGCTAGTCCGCGTTTGCTGGCGAACATCCAGAAAAGTATGAAGATTCCGAAGAACCAGTAGCCTGTTGCAAACAGAATCAGTATACCGAAAATTGATGCGACTTTGTGACCTTTTGGTCCAAAAACTGCACGAGATATGTGACCACCATCGAGTTCCCAGACCGGTAATATGTTCAGAAACGTTAGGAGAGCTCCAACCCACGCCGCAAGCTCAACCTGAGTCAGAATAAGAGAGTAGCCTTCCAAAGTGGGGCGCACTAACGGTTGAATTATGTCAAATAGAAATGGATACGTTGGCCAGAATGCTTGCTGGACAAGGCCCTGTTCCGCCCATGCCATGGCCTGCTGAACCGTCACCTGAATTGCTAGTCGAAAACTTAGCATTGAAATGATCAAAGTAGCAATGAATCCTGCAAAGGGACCTGCAAATCCCAAGTCAAAAAGTTCGTTTCTGTTTGTAGGGGGACTTCGCAGAGATACCACCGCTCCGAATGTTCCAAACGGCGGAGGACCGGGAATGAAGTAAGGCAGCGTAAAGTCAAGATTGTATCGTCTACATGCTAAAAGGTGGCCCGATTCATGCAGACCGATTATTCCGAAGAGACATATAGCGAACAATCCTGCTTGAAGGTATGGGTTTGCGTCTTTGAGCAGAACCTCGCGTAGAATTGGCGTATTCATGAACCCAACATATCCCGAGAAGAAGATCGTTCCTAGGGTTGCGATCAATAGTACAACGTTCATTCCCGATCGGGTGGGTCTCATTCGCATTTTGGGATAGATCTTGATTAGGAGACGGACTCCATCTCGTCTTAGGAATGCGATTAGATTCATCTTGGAGAAATCTTCGACAACTGCTTTGAATCCGGTCTCTGTATTTCCAGGAGCCACAACGAATGAAGGGATTCCGTTAGGATCTATGAAAGCATCAATGATAGTGAACCTTGCTTGAATTACGTTCCTGAGGTCAACGAAGGCAGGGCCATAGCCAGAAGGAGGATATGGTCCACCGGGTGGAATTCCGCTCATTGGCATTGTCCTCTGAATGGACATAATCGACATTTTGCGTTTGCTAAAAACCTTCCGTGATTTCAAACTAGGTTACACTGGAATTCACCAAACATGAGACAACATATATTACTGCATATGAAGAAAGATTGAGTCGATTGGAATGGTTACAATCGGCACATATCAGGTAAGAAGATTCGCTCCGGACGACCTCTCTGCAGTAATGGAGATTAATAGAACCTGTTTGCCGGAGAACTATAATTCATACTTCTTTATGGAGGTCTATCAGAATTGCCCTGAGGCATTTCTTCTAGCCACAGTCGGCGAGAAGATCGTCGGCTACATGATGTGTCGAATTGAACATGGTTTTTCAGAACTGAGCCGTCTGAAGATGGTGAAGAAGGCTCATCTGGTCTCATTGGCTGTGGTTCCCGAGTTTCGCAGGATGGGCATTGCTCAGGCTCTAGTGAAAGAAGCCATCGACGCGGTCACGAAACGGGGAGCGAAAGAATTCTATTTGGAAGTTAGAGTTACCAACGAGCCAGGAATAGAGTTGTACAGGCAACTAGGCTTCTCCATTTGCCGGAAAGTTTCATACTACTATCATGATGGCGCAGATGCATATGTGATGTCGATGAAGATGGCAGATTAGTATTGGTGAGTCTTCAGAGTGGGAAGATGCAGACTGTGCAGGGCATCGAGTCCATTCATATCGAGCCGGCTTGGTGTTTGTCTGGATTGCATTCGGCGACATCCAGATCTTGCGACTATGCGAACCGATAGAGTGCACGCTGAGTCACGAGTAAGTCTAGGCCTCCCCGCAGTTGTCCCAAGAAACAAAGACGGATTGCCCTGTGGAACTTGCGCTAACCTCTGTCTACTAGGTCCAGGCGACCATGGATATTGCGGACTCGTTCACAATGTCGAAGACACACTTCTGAGATCTGGTGGGACGCCGGAGAAAGGCGTACTTGAATGGTACTATGATAAGCTTCCGACGAACTGCGTCGCGGCATGGTTCTGTCCTGGATGCACAGGCAATGGCTACCCTAAGTATTCATGTTCAGAACTAGGGCCTGAAGTTGGATTCTCAAACCTGGCCGTATTCTACGGTGCATGCGGCTTTGATTGCCTGTACTGTCAGAACTGGCATTACAGAAAGATGTCAGCCGCACTCAGCCCAGTTTTCTCTGCCGAAGACCTTGCAGCAAGAGCTGGCAGAAACGTCACTTGCGTCTGCTATTTCGGAGGGGACCCATCGCCCCAGATGCCACATGCCCTAGAGACGAGTAAGCTGGCAGTAGAGATAGCTTCCAACGAAGACAGAATAATTAGGATATGTTGGGAGACCAATGGTGCAATGAATGAGCAATTCGCCTTAAGAGCGGCCCAACTGTCTTTGTCCAGTGGAGGCAACGTGAAATTCGATTTGAAATTTGCCAGTGAAGAACTGAACAGAGCATTGTGCGGGGTGTCCAACGAATCTACTCTGAAGAATTTCGAACGGATTGGGAGACTCTATTCCAAGAGACCTGAACTCCCTTTGATATCTGCTAGCACTCTTCTGGTGCCAGGCTACGTGGATTCCATAGAGATTGAAAGGATAGCCAACCTGATAGCCGAGGTGGACACCAAGATGCCGTATTCGCTTCTCGCCTTCTATCCTCACTACTTAATGAATGATCTTCCGACCACAGATCGGAAGATGGCGATGCTCTGCTTGGAATCCGCCAGAAATCAGGGCTTGGAAAATGTCAGGTTGGGGAATGTACATCTGCTTTCATGAGGTATGTGGAAACAGCAACTAAAACAAGTGTCGGAAGGTAGACCAGTGCAACCTCGAATTCTAATGTAAACAGAATGATCGAGGCGAGCCTTAGGGCAATCACGACAAGAGATATGACTAGCATGATGCTGGTCGCGTAGAACCATGCTTTGTGATTCTCTCGCAAG
>CAZJUU010000190.1:2355-3625 GCA_964549295.1 uncultured Candidatus Bathyarchaeia archaeon | reverse complement strand
AGGTATCCTGTTGAGAATGTCTGTGACACTGGCAAGCGCCAGGTCACTTGCTTGTCAAGTTTGAGAATTACTGTTAGCGGCAGATAAGCCAAGAGGCCCAGTAAAATTCTAGGCCAGAAGGTTGGCAATGCGTAAATCATGTACTTTATGACGTTGACCAACACAGACATCGCTGCTCCTTGCCTTTTGAAGCGTTGTATTGCAAATCCAGATTCCGTCAAAAGATATTTCAAACCATGTTCTGTGAAACGCCAGTAGTCATGGGGATGGTCGACCCGATGAAGAAAAGGAGCGGCCAGGATCAGGTTTCCTCCAACCCTGAGGGCTCGATACATTTCCTCTATTGCAGCTTGCGGATGTGTAACATATTCAAGCACTTCAAGGCAAACTATTGAGTCCAATATGCCCCTCCTGAAACACAGGTGTTCAACGTCGCCACGGATATGCGGTTTGCGCTTATCCTCTGAGTCGAGATGAATCCACGTATCCGCTGTCTCAAACGGTGGCTTGAAATAGCCGCGGCGTCCTTGCCGGCCACTGCCAACTTCTAGAACATTGCCGTGCATATGGTTTTTTAGAACCTTAAGATCTTCATCTAGCAGTCGACGTCGAATTGAGTACCAGAGCCACCTGTCTAGCCGTTCGAACACCTTCAAATGCTAGGCCTGACCTATCTCTTTTCTGAACCTGAGAATCATCTGTCCTAGTTCCTTGATAAAATAGAATTGGTTGTTCACATTGTCCTTAAGAAGTTGATTCAGCCAAGACAGGCCACTCAGAACAATATCACGATCGTGAAAGGGCAAGACCCTATCTTCCCCGACAATCACGATTTGGTTCCTAATGCATTGTGGCATGCCGCAGGACACATATCGAAGACCGTGGCGCTCAGCAATCTCCAAGGTCACATCCGTGAACACGTTGCCTGGAGGTACGAAGCTCACCACTTCGGTTTCAAAGTATGTCTGCAAAATCTCTTGAGATCTGCGAATATGGTTCTCTTGCGTCTTGTAGGGGATCCAGTCCCAGAATTCTCGATGATATTGCCTGTTGCCAGCAAACCATCTAGGTTTGAAGGCGTTGTTCGCGAGTACACAGTGAGTCAAGCCATGATTCGCGATCTCGATCAAACCTCTCTTAACGCCTTCCTTGAGCATGGCAGCTTCTTCGGGGTACTTTTGGGGGAAAGGAATGATCCGGTCTTCAGATTCAGCCCAAGCAGCAGTCACTGCCACAGTGATCTTCGCCCGGTAACGCTCAAGTGAGTCCT
>CAZJUU010000190.1:0-2345 GCA_964549295.1 uncultured Candidatus Bathyarchaeia archaeon | reverse complement strand
CACGCATGGTCAGAGTACACCTCGTAACGCTTGGAGCAAGCGCCGACATCGTCGAGACGAAGAGCGGTAACGTTATTTGTTTGTGCCATCAGTTGATCAACATCCTACGTAGGTCACAGTCCGCTTTGCTCCTTTAGGAAGAGGCTGATCATGCCTGTAATCTAGCACGCCAAAGCTAGTTCTGCGTGGTACCTTCTTGCCATGCATGGAACGCTGCTCTGTCTGACCTTGTCTTGTACTTCTCGGAGCTGTCTGTGGCGCATGACAGCTGCACGGGATATTCGCCTGCCAATGATGGCAGTTCAGCTCTTGTGTAATTCAGACTTGTCTTTGGACGAGCTGTGAAGTCAAGAGATGCTGATTTGTGAGTCCTGTCTTCATTCGAGGATCTCCTTGGATGGGGCATCTTTCTGAGAAAGACGTATTGTTGATTCGTAACATTGAAGAGGTGAGAAAACCAGTAGTTGATGGATCTCCTGCTCCAAAGGCTGAGAACTGGCTCATAAATTCTGATCGTAATCACATTCCGTTTCCAGAAAATCCGATTCAGCTTTGGCTCCGTTAGAAAGTTCACCGAGCTCAAGAATTCTGTTGGTCTTCGTCTTAGAACGAAGTACAGTTTCTGAATCCATCTGGGTGCGAAAGGGATCATAGCGAGTTTGTAGTGGCGCTCATTAGGAAAGCGATAGTCCGGAGTTTGGATGAAGACGAGCCCCCCGGTCTTACACACCCGAATCATTTCGTCAATTGACCTTTGCACATCCTTCATATGCTCAAGCACTGTGTAACAATAGACGAAGTCAAAAAGATCATCTGGGAAGGGAATATCTTCAGCAACTCCCGAAATGAAGTTCTCGCATCTCAAATTGTGAAGTCTAGCCTTGCTCCTCAGGATGGACAGCGCAGCATCGTCTGGCTCAATTCCATAGACCTTTGCGCCCCTTGAAGCCAGCACAATCGATTCTGCTCCTGTACCAGCCCCGACGACAAGCACACATTTTCCAGAGAAGTCGTATTGTAGCCAAGATTCGACTTTTCGGATCATGGGTTCGGCAAAGTTGTGTTCCTCATCCAACCGTGACGCGACACGTATTTTCCAATCAGGTAACCTAAGTATATCCCTGTAGTAGTGTGTGTAGTAGCGTGTGAGAGAGTCGCGCAGATCCTCTTCTAGTTGTTGAATGCGACTTGTCCTAGATGGATTGTTGGCTATTCTTTCTTTGGGTTTCGTAATTTCTTGCAGACTGCTGTTCCTCCGTCGCTTCCATCGAGCCGTATCTGGCCTTCAACTGTTCTGAAATTGTCAAGAATGTAGCGCAAGACTTGACCTCGATCTCGCAGCGCGTTTGTCGTATCCAGTCCTTTTCCTTCGGTTTTGACGTAGTTAAAAATGAGGTAGCCTCCGGGTCTGATTCGTGAGTGTAGGTGTTTGATAATGGGGACTGGTCTAAGAAGGTGTTCGAGGACTTCTAGACAGAAGATTGTGTCGAATTCATCATCAAGGGGTTCATCATCGCCCGGGTCAATTTCGATTGTTCGTATGAATTTCTTGTTCCTGAATTTCCATCTCGTGAAGTGGAACATGATGGTGGGAATATCTGCACAGGTTATTCTCACGTTTTTGTGTGGGTAGAATCTGCATAAGCTTGTCGCGATGGGTGCAAGCCCGCAACCATATTCACAGACATTTCCTTCATTTGGGATGTAGTTGATGAATGGACGCACGGATAAAGGGTTGAGTGCAAGCTTGTATTGGTTGTGGAAAAGTGAATAGACGATTCGGGGGTCTTGCCAAGTTTTAAGAATACGGTCACCACTAGCTACGTTCGATATTTCAACGTCTTGGAACTTCTGACGATAGACACACATGAGGAAGTAGAAGTCCGGTGGATCTATGGGTCTGTTGCCCAGTTCATTCACCCAGTAATTGCGGAACTCATAGAACCAATCCAGCTTTAGGTTAGAGTGTATCAGTTTCTGATAGATCACAGCCTTGTAAAGAAGCCGAACGAATAGGAGCTGCAATCGACTCTTCATCTGGCCGTACAGACCCAAACCCTCACCACTCCTCGCAATCGTATCATGTGCTGCAAGTTTGCGTTTCTGATCGTTCAGCAATTGAGGCACGTTCAGGTGAACGTCATCGTACTTATTCATAAGAGTTCACCACTCAACTTATTCAATCGACTCTAGCCGCTGGCTACGTGAGTCCAGCTCAAAGGTGTGTTGCCAACGATACCCTGCGAGGCAATGTCTTTCTTGTGCCGCCAATGAAGTCCATGCCCCGAACGGATGGAGCGTACGTTCTCCTCGGTAAGGATCTCGCCGGCTTTCACGTCTTTGAC
>CAZJUU010000189.1:0-3640 GCA_964549295.1 uncultured Candidatus Bathyarchaeia archaeon | reverse complement strand
ATGAACAAGACTGACGGAATTCCTGTGGCAATAATAAGGGGATACACCTATCCTGAGGGAGAAGGCTCAGGAAAGGATCTGATTCGACCATCAGAACTTGACATGTTCAGCTAAAATGCACTATGCCACGGTCACCCCTTCTTTGTCCGCCATCTTGATCAAGCGTTGAGCATCTTCACCCATCGCAACATTGTTGAAAAGAACATAGACGTCTGAAACATCTTGCCGAAGTAACCGCAACTGATCTAGAAGTCTCCAAAGATCTTGATCCATGTAATGGTACTTGTAGTCATGTTCCCTCGGGTTCAGACCGTGCAAGCGAAAATAGGCTGTGCCTCCGACGAAACTTGGTTTCCTTCTCAGCAAGTCTACCACGTGAATCAAGTCCAGTTCTCTACAGAGCCTTTCAACTTCCTTTTCGTGGTCTAGCCAGTCCCCTCTAGGTTCCCAAGCTATCGCCGTCTCACGCTTTACAGACTGGAAGAAGGTTCGAATGGACTTGGCGTTCTCAGGGCTGAAATTGAAACTGGGTGGAGTCTGAACAACGCATATCATGCAGCCTAGAGCCCTGCAGATCTCCATGGTCTTGTTCCATGCAGTCAGATTCTCCTCTGACGATTTAAGAAAGCCATAGTTGGCTTTCTCGTTGTCACCGACTTTGAGACGTGTTCTGCGCCATGAAGGGCTTGATGTTAGGTGAGTGATCACCTGCCAAGTCTTCATAGAGAATTCGAAGGTCTTCGGTGCACGTTGTCTCCACAGGTTGGCGGTTGAGAGTTTAGGCAGGTTGTAGAATGTGCTTTGAAGCTCGACAAGACTGAATGTCTCGAAGTACTCTTTCATGGAGCTCGGGTAGCCGCAACAGCCGACCTTTAGGCGCAAGTAAACCTCGCCTGTAGACTGGTGTCTTTAAGCGAAACTTATTAATTGACGCCCATGGTACGTTGAAGGGATTCTTGGAGCAAAACATCAAATGGATACTATCAAACCGCCAGTTCCGGTTGAGGTTGTTGACATTCAGAATTTCGCCAGACTGGCTCTGGGTCTGACTGATGGCTCTCAGCTTCTCTGGAACCTTTCAAAAGATGGAAAACATGTACTCGGTCTTTTTACAGCATACATGTATTGGAATGGAGATATTCCTCTTCTCGCATATACGGCTCATGACGATAAGTTGAAGCCTTTCTTGGCGTATAGGAGTGACACTCCCAAGGGAGAGGAATGGCTTTTTGCTGACGATGCAGATGATCCCAAGTACAAGTACGGTTCATTTATCGACGTTAAGAAGACGCCTAAGGCTTTTGAGGAGTGCTTGAATGGAGAGTATCCATCAGTACCGAGACCTATGCTTGCTGAAGTTGAGAACATCAACTCAGTCATGAGAATTCTGATTCCTCTCTCAATTCGTGAGGGAACAGTCTTTCCGCTGTGGCATTTCATCAGAGAGAAGAAGCATCTCGTTGGAACATGCATTCCATTCGAACATTACTATGATGCGGACGCTCTCCCAGTATTTTTTTATGTTACGACGGACGAGGCGCCGAAAGGACCTTTCATAAGGTATCTTACGACAAAGCCGAAAGGTGAAGACATAACCTATTCAAACAATACGGTTGACGCAAAATACTTCTACGCCAAAATCATTGATGTGAAGGATATGCCCATCTTTCCATGATAGACGTCAAACTGATGTGTACTATCGCACCACAAGCACGGGGCATGGAGCATTGCGAACAACTGTGTCGCAGACACTTCCCATCAAAAGATTCCTCAATCTACTGTGACCTCTCGTCCCAATAACGATGAGATCAATCTTTCTTTCCTCAGCAACTTTCAGAATCTTCTGCGCAGCATTACCAAACGTAGTTTCCAAGACAGTCTCGGCCTCTATTCCCCTCTCTTTGGCCATCCCCTTCGCATTCTCCAAAACTCTAACCCCAGCATCTTCGAAGGGTTTCGGATCTATAGGAAATCCAGGCTCTACGACTGCTGGGAGCGTCACCACGTGAATAAGAGTGAGCTTCGCATTCATTATCTTCGTCACGTCGCAGGCATAGCCTATATTTCTCTCCATAAACTTCGAGCCATCAACGGGTAACAGAATATTCTGGGCCAAAGTACTTCCATCTCATATTCCGCTGGAGAACACCATGCCACAATTTTTACTTCATGAGAAATAAAACTATTCTTGCATGTGTTTCCCATGAGGAAACGTGCGTAACTGTCGATACCCTCAAATCTTTTCAATAGGCTCTGGGGGTATGTAGTGCACTCGGAGGAATCAGATTTGGGGAAGATTCGAGTTGCGGTTGCCGGAGTAGGTAACTGCTGTTCATCACTTGTGCAGGGCATCCACTATCACCATGGGTCACGTGAGGCTGAAGAGAAGCCGGAGATTGCGCATAGGGAGTTCGGTGGATACAAGGTTGACGACATCGAGTTCGTGGCGGCCTTTGATGTGGATACACGAAAAGTGGGCAAGGACTTGTCGGAAGCGATATTTGCAGAGCCCAACAATGCTCCCAAGTTCTCTGAGGTTCCAAAGACTGGTGTTAAGGTTATGAAGGCAGAGGTCTTGGACGGCGTTGGTCAATTCGTAAGCTCGAAGATTGCAGTTGATGCTTCAAATCCAGTTGATGTAGCGAAGGAACTGAAGAAGAGCGGCGCTGAGGTTCTGATCAACTTTCTACCGACCGGAGCTAAAGAAGCCTCAGAGTATTATGCTAACTCATCAATTGAAGGCAAGTGTGGTTTTGTAAACGCAACCCCCACGGCAATCGCCAGTGACGCCGCGTGGCAGAGCAAGTTTGAGCAAGCAGGCTTGCCGCTTGTGGGAGATGACATCATGGACCAACTTGGCTCAACGATTTTGCATAAGACGATTCTAAGAATGCTGGCCACAAGAGGAGTCGCAATAGATGAGAGCTATCAATTAGATATTGGTGGTGGAACTGAATCACTAAACGCCCTGGAACGGGAGAGATCTGACATAAAAAGAAAGGTCAAAAGCAAATCTGTCATGTCCGTCGTTCCCTACTCTTTCCCATTGGTGGCTGGTTCATCAGATTATGTTGACTTCATGGAAAATGCGAGAACCAGCTACTTCTGGATAAAGGGAAAGTACCTTGCAAACATACCGTTCACAATGGATATTCGTCTCAACCTGTTCGATGGACCGGCTAGCAGTTCCATAGTTCTTGACGTGATCCGTGGAGTGAAGATCGCTATTGACCGTCACATAACCGGACCTCTTGTAAGCTTGGGCGCATATGGATTCAAGATGCCGCCTAAACCTGCAAGTCCAGAGGAGACCAACAGATGGGTAGAAGATTTCATTGCAGGAAAGAGAGATAGATAGTAAATGGAGCAGTAGGGGATTTCAACCTCTTCGGAAATTTAGGGTGTCAAAATGCTTTTCTCCGAACTGATCGGAAAAAGAGCCCGTGAAAAACATTCCAGAATTGTTCTAGCTCTCGACTTGGAATCAAGTCAGAGAAGCAAACTATTGAACAAATCTCTGAACATACTTCGTGCGGTTAGAGAGCAGATCTGCGCGGTCAAAATAAACAGGCAGCTGATTCTACCTTTAGGGCTTTACGGGGGCGCTGAGAGAATTGTGAGAGAAGCTCATCGACTTCGA
>CAZJUU010000188.1:0-3684 GCA_964549295.1 uncultured Candidatus Bathyarchaeia archaeon | reverse complement strand
TAGCGTGGTGCTCATACACCTGGGCATGCATGGAATATCTAGCAAGCCGATAGCTCTCTAATGCATCCTTGCCCTTCTCTCTGATCGCGATGTAGTCACGCTCGTTCTCATGCACTTTCCAGAGATTTCTCACAACTCTCTCAAAATCAAACATACCGTAGGCAACTCCAGTATGATGGGAATCCCTCCTGAGATAGTCCATCTTGTCCACATCAAGGCCACTGGAAACAATCTCAGAAAGAAGAGAATCGCCCTCAAAGATTTGCAAAACATCTTGCTGAGAAGAGCCCAGTGCGCGTTTCAAGGAACCATTATGCTCTGTCATAAGCTTGGTAACATCTTCATGGCTGTAGTCTTCGCCATTCACAAAACGCATCACTTCTTCGAATAGGTGCGAGAATGGGCCCTGACCAACATCGTGAATCAGGGCAGCGGCCCTTACTGCCATCTTTTCCTTTTTCCTAATTCCCAGTTGATCACATATCCTGCCCGCTACGTTAAGTGAACCGAGGGAGTGCTCTAACCGAGCATGAACGGCGCTAGGATACACTATGTAGGTGTGTGCCAACTGTTTGATCCTTGCAAGTCTTTGAATAGCAAATGTCTCAAGAATTCTGTTCTCTTGTGCACTTAGGCCTATGAAGCCATAGAGCGGATCTCTAACGCTTTTCTGTTCCCAGAAGAGGGAATAGGGCAATCAGCCCACCTAGGACTTCCTTGCAAGTCCAAGGCCAACAAGCAACTTCGCCCCAGAATCGATTTCCTTACTGGAAAGCTGCCAGCCAAATTGCTTACCCTTTTCAACTACCTCATCGTAAGAGATCTCGGACCCCTTCTGAGAAAGGAGAAAGTAGACCTTGGCAGCCCAAGCAAGAACATTGATATTATTCTTGACAATCTTTCGGCAAGTGTCAACCACCTTCTTCGCTTTCATATAGTTGTTCCGTTCACGCTTTCGGATTAGGTCCACCATCTCTGCACCGTCATCACTAAGAGAGTAACTATACATGATTCGATCATGAGTAGTCAACCTAGACTTCTCAGTGATGTACCCCGTTGATTCCAAGTTCTCTACAGTCTGAGCCACAACGGAGCTGTATGGACCATAGAAGTGTGGTGTGTATCCTACATCAACACCGGTCTTTATCGAAGCAAAATAGACAATCTTCTGAATAGCAGTTCTCCCGTCGAGCGGTTTTGCTGAGCTTCCCAAAACCGACAGAACCAACTCAGCTGCCTGCATCATGTATCAACATGACGTAAGCGTCTACCGTATTTAAGCAATAGAGGCATCCGAATGTGAAATCAAAAGTCCTCTGGTTACGACAAAGTTGGGAAAATAATCTCTGATCCTATGCGATATTGCAAACCGATATCGCCTCAGAACTGTCCTTTCTGAGCTGACACGTATCGTCGGCATCCCTCCATCATTTCTTGGAAGACTTCTCGTTCGTTGATGCGTTAGGCGTCTCGGAATCTCTCCCAGCTCTTCTTTAATGCGATGCGGTATGAGGGGATTGTTCTCTCCGCCCTTGACTCCTTCCAGTGTTAACCTTAGGGTGATGTAGGCTTGGATGAGCAGGAACATAGACCTGTCCGTATGCATTGAGCAGATCAAGTGAATCCTTTCATGGCTAGGGGTTCGGCAAGCGGATGAAGCCGACCTTGCTACGCGCATGTTGTGATCGTCAGTCGAATGGAGTCTTGACGAGCGATATCGCGTGGATCAGATACGTTCTGCGAAGATAACCGCGCTGGGATAGTGCAAAATCGCTTCGGCTGGCACGATTGTACTTGAACACGTGTCGAAATTCATGTCTGCCAAGGGCTCTTATTGATTAAGGAACCTGGATCTTCCATCAAGCAGGTGCGCTGAGTTAGAGCAATGTTATGTTGACCTGCGTTCTTTAGCTGCCTTTACTCTGTGACCTTATCCAGTCTATTATTTGCTCAGCTAATTGATCTCGAACGTTCTTAAAGGAATGGTCTGTTTGGTAAACGATGAATTGAAGACTCTGGGCTCCCTCTTTTCTTATGGCGCGGTACAAAGGTAATAGGTGATTTTCAATTGTGACATCCCCGTCGTCCAATCCACCAATGAGCAGAATATCTCGGTTTGCAAGACTTGGCGCACTTCTTCTCAAATCATAGGTATCCGCACTATCCAATAGCTCTTTGAATGCTTCTTTTCCTTCAAATCGCACAGGGCCTTTGGGCGCTTTAAGCTCTTCAAATATCGAATCTATGGCTTTGGCAAATGAAGCATTGCGCGAATATTCTCTTGCCAATTCTCCATGGTCAGTACCAGCGATGGAGATAACTCCCCTCATTTCCGGATGATTAGCCATGTAAGTTAGTGCCATCCCACCACCATAGCTGTAGCCTCCCAAGTAGATCTTTGTTGTATCTACTTTGAATCTAGTGAAGATTTCTCGATGGTGAACATATTGGTAGGCCGCGTCAATGTCCCTGAGAGTATTCTCTAGTCCAAATTCCCCTTCGCTTCGATATGTGCCGCTGTAATTGAAGGTCAAGGCGTTTATGCCAGCCTCAGAATTTTTCTGACCTACTCCCAGTACATCTTGTTCATTTCCAGGAAAACCTTGTAGTAAGATAAGTGTAGGGAATGGACCCTCTCCTCTGGCAACATAGAACTTGCCCTTCAAGAGAAATCCGTGACTATTGAAAGTAACATCAATCGCATTGTCTGTCTGTCCATTTGCAGGCGCTCGCTCTAAGTGATTCATCTGGATCCTCCTCCTTTTCATGCTTCGTGGCATAGCCTTCCCCTCCGGTAGTTCTGACTATTATCTAAGTGTCTCACTGGATGAGAATAGACACGTCCGTTGAGCGATCCAAATCAATTGAGGGAAGGGCAAGTGATTCGACATCCTAAAGAAAGCGTGCATGGGAGCAGGAACGTGGTCTCGGATGAAGGGAAAACGAAATGGAAATGGGCCCGCCCGGATTCGAACCGGGGACCTTCGCCGTTTCTTCGCGCAGAGCTGTGAGGGCGACGTCCAAACCAGACTAGACGACGGGCCCTTTGCACTTCCAATATCCCAGCGAAGCTTCTACTATAAACCTATCTAGAGCACACCGACTGGATTCTTGGGCCGAGCAAGCTGGATAGTTTGGAGTGTTCACATTTGGACAGGTCGAGGCATGTGATCATACGAAAGCAGTTCTTGAGTACCTAGACGAAACAGTTGAAAATACCTAGGGGGGGCTGTATTACACCCTTGCAAGCCTTTCTCAGCCGTTTACCGGTGTCAGCATCCATCTGCTTGGTTGCTGCCGGGTCAATCTACCTTGCCTTTGCCAAATCCTTCAGAACAGGTATTTCCTCTGACATCCGATCGGTCACCTTATCCCAATAGATACCTCTCGGCCTCGGTCTCTTGCCGTTCGTGTCGACGGTCCTAGTTAGCGTCACGATCACATCCACTGTGAGATCATGTTTGCCAGCTGGCACCTCATCAACTATCTGCAGTTCGTGAACAGTAGTCACAACCGGCGTCCTATCATCGATAAGCTGAAGTTCACGTAGGATTCCGTACTCTATCTCGCTGTATCCTCCACCTTTACCAACCCTAGCGCCGCTCCTCGAAACCGCAACAGATCCCGCAACGATCAAATCAACCTTCGGAAGATCGCTGAGCCCAACAGGTCTGCCATACTTGG
>CAZJUU010000187.1:0-3685 GCA_964549295.1 uncultured Candidatus Bathyarchaeia archaeon | reverse complement strand
CAGAAACCACCACGAATGATTGTTGTTATATACTTCGCCGCCGTCATCGGAGCATTCATCAGCTTCTTCCCATTCAAAGTCGTTCCATGACTTTTCAGAACCCTTTGGTCTAGATTGCAGTCCTCTGTCTGACCATATTAGGTATTCAACGATGGGAGACTGATCTGGAATAACACAACAAATAATGGAAGAAAAAAGGTTGGCTGAGGCTTAGATTCTAGCCTCGGGCGCTGCCATTGTTGGAAGTTCTGGAAATCTCTCTTTCATTTTCTGTTCTGCGACGATGTTGGCCTCTGTCAATATTCGTTGTGCTTCACCGCTTGTAGCCTCCGTATCCACTGATTCCTCGGTCGCCTCGCCCACCTCGACTACCATGTCTTCAAGTGCATCGTGAACCTCGCCAAGCTTGAGGGAGACTTCAGGAATCACATTTCTCAGGTTGTCCTTGAGTAGACCTACGACTCCAGATACGGAACTCATCGTGTAGGCTATGTCTCCGAACTCCTTAACGGTTTCCAGTCTGAGAGCTACCTGTTCTAAGGCTAGTTCGCTGTGCAGGGTTATCTTCACTATCTTTCGTATTTCCGCGCATTCGTTTGCGTACATTGAAGCCAGAGAGTTGTCTTTTGCCTGCAGTGCGTTAACGCATTTCTCTCTGAGCATTCTGTCACGTTGCTCGAGATGTCTGGAAGTGTTCTGTATCTTTCTCAGCTGCACTTTCATGGTTGACAGTGAGGTTGAGATCCTGTACTTCAAGGGTGTCGGCTTGATGGCTTCTTTCAATCGTTTTGTAATCGATTGTCTTTCTCTAAACAATATTGCTCGCCTCCTTTGCATTTCATTCCTTGATCTGATCATTCTTCTCCTGTGCAAGTCGCCAAAGGTAGTTTCTCATGTTTCCGTTCTGATACGTTTTGATGATTGAACTGGCGTACTTGATCTTCAGATTGAGATTTCTCAGCTTCGACATCACCTTGTCAACCTCGTCCTTGTTCTTGCCTACTAGGAGAACTATGCTTTCTGGAGAACCCAAGGAACTGACGACGGAGACTGTTTGAGGTATCTGTGCCACCTGTTGAAGGATGTCATCTCGCTCAGAGTTTCTTGGCAGACTTGCTCCCACATACACCTGTTCAGTAAGACCCAGCTTGTCAAAGTCCAGTACGGTGGTATACTCTTTGATGATTCCAGCGTTTTCGAGTTTGTTTATTCTATACGCCACAACGTTGGGATGAAGTTGAAGTTTTTTTCCAATCTCAACATTTGATGTCTTTGCGTTTTCAACCAGCTCGGCGAGGATCTTCAAGTCTGTCACATCAATCGTTATCATGGCATACCCTCTAAAGCGCCTTGTACGATTCCACCCATCTCGTGTAGCTCTGAACCGTGTGCGATGAGACGCTTGGTTTCCTCTTGTCAAGAGTTCTCTCAAAGTCCCGCATGGTAATTTCTCGTGGAACAGATTCCCTGTCGCTCGGATCTGTGTTCTCGAATAGTTCTCTTACAACATCGATCTGGGCGGATTGAACGATGTCTCTTATGTCGCTTCCAGCGTAGCCTTCAGTCTTTGCAGCAAGCTCGTTGAGATCAACATCGCTTGCCAACTTCAGATCTTTCGTTTGTATCGTTAACATAGCGAGACGTGCTTCGAAGTCCGGAATTGGAACATAGATTCGTTTCTGGAATCTACGTATGAACGGTTCATCTAGAATCCACGGCTTGTTTGTTGCACCAATAACGTATACATGAAATCTGTTATTCTTGTCGATTATTCCGTCCATCTCTTTCAGAAACTGGTTTCTAGTACGCACTTCTCCACCAACTTCTTCGATCCGTTTTCCAACCAGTGAATCTACCTCGTCAAGAAAGATTATTGCTGGTTGACCTTCTTCCGCGTTTTTCCTTGCATTCTGGAATAGGCTGGCAACATTCTTCTCAGACTCCCCCAGCCACTTTGACATAACGGACGCTGAGTCAACGCAGTAGAACGCTGCGTCAATCTCAGTGGCTATAGCAGCTGCGAGAAGCGTTTTGCCGCACCCTGGTGGACCGAAGAACAGTATTCCTCTAGGCCAGCCTAGAGGGAATAGGTCTGGCCTTTTGACAGGAAAGACCACAGCTTCCTCTATGGCTTTCTTTGCGTCCTCGAGGCCAGCTATCATATCCCATGTTACGTTCGGTTTCTTGTTGAGAACTAATTGATCTGTCTTTCCCACCCTTCCAGATGAAGCCATATCAGTAGCTTGGTCCAGAGACTGGTTTTCACGAAGCTCTTTCATCCTTCTCTGATAGGATTTTACATGTTCACCATAAACTTGAGTTTGAGGAGCGTCAGGATAGAGTGAACTCAGTTTAGTAAGAATCTCTACAGCCCTCTCATACTTTGTAATGGCCAGATCCCTTGACCCTTTCCGATCCTGCTGCACAGCCTCGGTCGCATATTTGGCTGCGAGTTTCTCGAGTTCTTCGGAAGCCGACATCAAAACTCATATTCACTCCTGAATCCTTGGGGTTTGTTGTCATCGAAAGTGGCTGACGAAACTGTCACCCCGATTGCTCTAGCCTAACGCGATTCTTCCTTCGTCGCGAAGTCTCATTATGGTCTTCTTGACGTCCTCATCTGCAATTCCAAGAGATGTAGCGCAGTCCGATATGCTGAATTCGTTGTTGTGGTCTTTCACGTATCCGAAAATCGCTTCTTCGAGTGGAATGGCGTCTCCTCCGTCAGGGACTAGGATAAGCTTGTTTGGAATGTGATCCATCTCAGGTATTTTTGGAAACTGCTCTTTCACCTTCTCTTCAGCTATCACAGATGATTCTTGGAGAACCTTCCTCGCCTCTTCATTCGAAACGCTCGTCTCAAGGTCTGGCGCTTCAGTTTCACCAGTTTCAAGACTCATATCACTTAGCATCGAGTTTACTTCTTCAAGTTCATTTCCAACTTCAGGAATGACTCCAGCAATCTGACTTTTCGTTTCTCTTACAACATCAATTACCGGCGCAATCTGAACCAGTACGTCACCGAATTCCTCTACAGTCTGAAGCCTGAGAGCCGCTCGCTCAAGTGCCAGTTGACTTCCTAAAACAATCTTCGCTATCTTCCGTATCTCAGCACATTCGTTTGCATAGATCTTCGCGTGCGCAGTGTCTCTTGCCACCTGCGCACCTATGCATCTCTGGAACAGTTCTTGGTCTCTCTGTCGGAGCTTTGAGGCAGTGTGTTCCAGTTTGCTTTGTTGCGCTGATAACCTGAAGATAGCGTGTGCAATCCTCTCTTTGAGAGGTTGCTCGTGATGGACCATCCCCTCAAGCTTGTGGATTATGGAGATGGAGGCCAACCCCTAGAAGATGCTCTCTTTCATATGTACAACCACAACGTCCCTGGGAGATGTCGCCACGGGTTGAGGAACAGTTGTGGGGGGTAACGTCGAACCATACTGCGTTGGATGTGGGCTAAGCTGCTCTACGGTCTCTTCGATGTATCTCTTCTCTGAAAGCAGTCGTTTCAATCCGGAACGGATCGAATCAGACATGACTCCATATGCTTCGTCACCTATCTCTGCCGAGGCATGTTGCATCTTGTTGTTTGCAAGCGAGGCTTCCAGTTCTCTGATTTGATCATGTAGTTTGTTCTTTCGATCTGACAGGTTCTGGACGAGTTTCTTTCTGGCGTCGTCTAGTTTGT
>CAZJUU010000186.1:2297-3718 GCA_964549295.1 uncultured Candidatus Bathyarchaeia archaeon | reverse complement strand
GGATTGGCCTGAGGAGCCTGAACGTTTGTAGTTGTTTCTGTGTTCGAGGGTGCACAGGGAAAACGATAGTCAATTGCCTAAGCTCGGTTACTGCGTTTACGATGTTTCCCAAGTTTTTAGGATCGTCCACATTTTCCGGTCTGTGAGTTGTTACCAGAGCGTAAGAGTTACGTTCCAGGTCCAGCTCTTCTAGGATCGCTCTTCTTTCTATTTTGGGGAGCTGATGCAGTAACACGTCATACATCGTGTCTCCCGTCTGGTAGACTTTTTCTGCGCCGATTCCTTCCTTTTGCAGGTTTTTGGTACAGTTCTCAGACGGAGTAAACAACAAGTCGGAAATGTGATCTGTTAACCGTCTGTTTATCTCTTCAGGCATTCGCATGTCGTAGCTTCTTGCTCCAGCTTCTATGTGAGCCACTGGCACGTTGAGTTTCGCCGCGGCTAAGGCACCGGCAAGGGTCGAGTTTGTGTCCCCCGGCACAATCACCAAGTCCGGTCTTCGCTTCAACAGGATTTTTTCTAGACGCATCATTGTGTTCGCTGTCTGTTGTGCGTGAGTTCCGCTTCCAACGTTAAGATTCGCCGTTGGGTCCGGAAGGTCCAGTTCTTCAAAGAAGATCTTTGTCATCTCGTAGTCGTAGTGTTGGCCGGTGTGGATGATGTCTATGCTTATGTCTTTGCATTGGCTGATCTCATGAATGACGGTGGAAGACTTGATTATCTGCGGACGAGTTCCAAGAACAAACGTGGCTTTCATCCAGACCATCCTTGACTATAATCTTCAAACGAGACGGTTAAACTTTATGCGATCAAGTGTGCGGAAGACCATCGAATGGCTTATCATAAGGTTTAAATCTAGAGTACAAATGAGCGATAAGCAAAGAAGCCTATGAAGTGTTTAGTCGTCTCAGCCAATTTTCCCTTGAGTAAGAGCGATTTTGCTGGCTCATTCATCCATGATGAAGCTTGCGAGATCGCGAAGAGGGGCGTACAGATTCATGTTGGCAGATGGTCCCATATTCGCCAAAAGGCTTCACCCTTGTCGCAGAAGGTTGATGGCGTTATTGTTCATGACATAAAGTTCAGCCTGACCGATTTTCTATCTTCACTTCCTAATCTATCCGAACTGCCAATCTCTTACCTCTTTAGGCTGAAAGACACTGGCATCTTGCTATCTTATGGCAAAGGATTGGAGAGACTAGTCAGAAAACATGACGTAGACATTATACACGCGCACTATGCATATTCGGAAGGCTTCGCCGGACTCTTGGCCAAGAAGAGAACGCGAAGACCATTGTTGGTGACGATTCATGGTCACGATGTTCTGGTTGAGCCTTCAGTGAACTATGGTCGCCGACTTGACCCTAGAGTGGACCGGCTCGTCAGGAAAGTACTAAGCGAAGCTGACAGGGTCATTGCGG
>CAZJUU010000186.1:0-2287 GCA_964549295.1 uncultured Candidatus Bathyarchaeia archaeon | reverse complement strand
AACATATAAAGCAGCACTAGAGTTGGGTTGCCGTAGTGACAGACTTGCCCTAGTGCCGAACGCGGTTGATTTGAAGCGGTTCAGCTTGCCTACCGAAAAATCGCGTGCAAGAAAGGAACTCGGTTTGAAAGATGATTCGGTTGTTTTCACCCTAGGCGCACATGAACCTCAGAAAGGGATAGAATACTTGATCAAGGCTATACCTCTGGTTCTGGAGAAAGTGCCCAACACAGTCTTTGTCATAGGAGGCAATGGGAGCCTTAGAAACTATCATGAAACCCTTG
The DNA here is from genome assembly GCA_964549295.1 of uncultured Candidatus Bathyarchaeia archaeon. Classification (GTDB taxonomy): domain Archaea; phylum Thermoproteota; class Bathyarchaeia; order 40CM-2-53-6; family CAVXDP01; genus CAVXDP01. The sequence continues at coordinate 2,003 of CAZJUU010000186.1, read as the reverse complement.
CTAGAGAACTGAAAGTCATGGAGAACGTGGTATTCACTGGACGTATACCACGAGAGAGAGTTCAGTATTTTTATGCGGCTTGCGATGTCTTCGTCCTTCCATCAATCATTGAAGCTTTTGGACTTGTCTTGATAGAAGCCATGGCATGTGGCAGGCCAGTGATCGGGACCAACGTGGGCGGTATACCGGACGTCATAATTGATGGAATAAACGGTTACTTGATGACCCCGAGAGACCCGGTCAGTCTCGCCGAAAAAACGATATTGCTTCTGAAGGATTCTGGGTTACGAACGGAAATGGGGGAAGCTGGAAAGGAGATCGTCAGACAGAAGTTCAACATCGAAGAAAGGGCCGACAAGATCCTCAAATTGTACGAGTCTTTTTTGAAGAAGTGAACACGAGCCTAAACACCTGGCAAACTATCTTGTGTCATGGAAACCGGGTCAAATGCGCGTGCTTCTTCCACTGCAAGTACCCATCAACCGAGGTTGCATGCAAAAGGAGAACATAAGCAAGTATTCGAGGATCTCCCATGTCCACGCTTGCCAGTAAGCCCTTGACTAGATATTTCACAAGATTGGTCACGAGAAGCTGTCCTAAGGAGTAGTCGACCACGCCTATGATGCGTCCGCCGGCTACTCTCCATTTGACTTTTCTAAGATGTTCAGCTAGGTCTTTGTACGAGTAGTGAGTGACGCGCAGCTCTTGCATTATCTTCCATATGTATCCTTTTTTGACGATATGCCGAAGCAAAAGATGATCCTCAAACACGGAGAGGTCTACAGGAGGATTCCAATCTCGGCACAGTTCTGTTCTAACAATCGTGTTGTGCGTATAACCCCAAAAGCTGTTCATGTTCTTCTTCGTCACCTCCAACATACCTTTTTCACTGGGCTTTGCTGTTCTCTCTGACCATTTTGCCTGCCATTCCCTCCATTCTTCTTCGTAAGGTAATCGCTTGGCCGGAATGGCGTGAGCATGTATAGCTCCTGTTCTTGAGTCTATGTTGCTCCACAGTCTCGCAAACCATCCCCTCGGCAGTATGATGTCATCGTCAACGAACACGAAATACTCTGTATCAACCTGCTTTATTCCAAGCTGCCTTGCTTTGGCCAATCGGTCGTCGGTTAGCAGAATCCTTACGTGAGGAAAGTGTCTTCGGACTACCTGCGGGGTATCATCGGTGCTATTCCTATCGACTAGGATGAAGCAGTGGATAGGAATCTCTCGTTTGGTGGATCTTAACACCCGCTCGAAAAATGCTTTGTTACTGTTCCAGGTACACATTACCACATCTAGCGCGATCGGGATCCTCTCCTTGGAAGCCTATCGATCATTATTGACTTACCGTCTTCTTGCTAGAAAAGCATTCGCTAACCGAATCTCTCCACAATTGTTGGAGTCGGTTTCAGGGAAGTCGGTTATCAAGATGAATAGACTGTGGGAGTCGGGGCGCTTTAGCCATCGATCAATTTCTGTGACGCAAAGTGCATGTGGGTGCACCACCCGCTCGCAGTTGGCAGAGTTGGGCAGATCTTGTTTCCGCCAATCTGATTAGGACAGTGGAGGGTTGAGGTCCTAAGCTTAGATAGGGGACCTAGTACCAGACTTTGAGAAGTCTGTTCTTTCTTTTTCGTGAGATCTCTCCTATCATCTTCAGGTTTTCAAGATATGACCAAAGGATCACCGCCAGATTCGAGGACCATCCGTTACGTAGCCTGAAATTAAGCGGACTGAGTCTTCTAGTTTCATCTTTTTTCTCAGCGAAATTGCTTATGACGAACCTAAGTTCAATTTTTGCTCCTCTAGGAACCCATTTCAGTGGGAAATTCAGCAACCTGAACCTGAGCCAGTTCTTATGCCTAATGAAAGCCACGTACTTGTGCTCTAGACGTTTTGCCGACGCACCTTCCTGATGCACAATCGTTGTCCTTGGGTTGTACACCACCCTGTATCCAGCTATCCTAGCCCTTACGCAGTAGTCGGTTTCCTCGTAGTATGCA
>CAZJUU010000185.1:0-3719 GCA_964549295.1 uncultured Candidatus Bathyarchaeia archaeon | reverse complement strand
GGAGCCTGGCCCCTGTCAGAACCTATTGGTTCCTACTCACCAATGATCTGGACGACAAGCTCCCTCGATCGGCTTCGCGTGTCGAGTTCAACTAGCACTAGTTGCTGCCAAGTTCCAAGAGTGAGCTTCCCATCCTTGATCGGAACCGTTAGAGAAGGCCCTATCAGCGATGCCCTGACATGCGAGTGTCCATTCCCGTCGTGCCAGCGCTTTTCATGCTCGTAAGCAGCGTTTCTAGGGGCTATCTTCTCAAGCAGAGCCGGGAAATCTGTTAACAGGCCTGGCTCATACTCTATCGTTGTGACTGATGCTGTGGAGCCGGGCACAAATATCGTAGCTATACCATTTCTGACCTGCCTATTCTCAACTACACTCTCAACTTTTGCGGTGATGTCGACCATGTCAACCTCACCTTTGGTCTTCAGATCGATTCGCTCGGAAAACACCTTCATAATACACACGCCTCACCCAAAACAGATCTCAAATCGGACTTATCAAGACAAAGGCTCAGGATGATCATTCCATGGCTATTTCCGCGCTGTTTGGAGTCGAGATCCAGAAGGCACCGAATGACAATAGCAAGCGCTTGGTACGACGCCAGATTCCGATGCGCGCGAGAATGCGAGATGCACTTCAAAGCTGTAAGACGGGGAGAACTTCGAAGCATCCGGCGAGCACTTGCTCGTAGAGGAATACGATACTTTCAGCGGGAGATCTACCGGAAGCATGGAAAATGGATTCCAAAGCGAAAGATCAGAGTCAGCTTTGAACGTGAGGAGAAGGCGTGGAAGGCTCGTCGCGACATTTCAGTGAACGTCAGAAGCATGAGGTATCAGGGAAGGCACCACAGAGCCACCGCGCTGCCTTCGAGGGTGATAAGGTATGGTAGGAAGAAAAGGAAGAGGCGTAAGTCTGCTAAGAGAAGGCGTGCTTGAGATCGACAAGGACTGCCACGTCGATCCGGCGCTGGAAAGAGAATACATTCAGAATGCCAAGGAGATCTTGAAGGGCTGGGGCATCACTGGCAATGAGATCAAAGTGACCCGAACCAATTACGGAAGACACTACTACATCTGGATTGATCCACGCATGGACGCTCAGCTGGCCAATCGGTTGCAGTATTTGCTGGGGGATGATGCGAAGCGCGTTGATTTCAATCAGGCGCGGATCGATTCCGGGCTTCCCGAGTAGAACAAGCTCTTCGAGGCAGTGGGAAGAAAGATGAAGACAATCTACAGATTCCGGTGAACCTGAATGAAATCAAAGAACCGTGAACCTAGCCGAGAGGAGGCTGACGACCAGAAGTTCCGTGCTGCTATGGATGGGGTGCGTTTCAGAGAGAGGATTGAACGTGAAGCAAATGAAGTAATTCTTTGCCCTTATTGTGGTGGCTGTGATTGGAGGATTCAGCCTAAGTACGTCGTCAACTGGACCGGGAACGAACTGCTCGCCACTATGGTCTGCCGCAGATGTGAACACAGACCGCCTTACGCAACATACTTGGAGGAACCGTATCCTGAAGATGAACATGGCGAAGTGGACGAATTTGAACTCGAACACCTCACTGATATACTGTACGGTAGGCTTGGGCTCAGAGGCATCAATCGCTTTCAGAGAGAGGCCATAAAGAATCGCATAAGGCAGAAGCTGCTCAAGCAGCTAACATGAACCACAATCCATTCGCGAGGTTCTTTGAGATGCGTCATGAAGAGAGATCGAGACCCAAGAGAATATTGTGGAGTCGTCTCTGCCTAGGCAAACGATGCCAGTATTACCTTGAGTATTGTGTGCCTACTAATGAGCCTCACAAGAAATGCCAAAAAACGAATACGTTATCTTACAGGGTGGAGACATTGATGGGCTATTTATCAGTTATTACTGAACACCTGCGACTCAGAATCTAAACTCTCTCTTCGTTTCTTGACATTTCATTGCTGGCTTACAACGTCACTGGATGAGTATTCGATAGTCTGACCGCATTTTGGGCAGGTTACTCTTATGCCAGCTGGAGCGCCGAATTCTATTCTTCCTCCAGGGCCAAAAGACAGGCTACCCCCAGGTCCGAAACTGATACTGCCCCCTTCTATCCTTATTCCGCTGCCTACTCCTACATTACCCTGAATGTGAGTTGTCCCTCTTGGAAACTCAACGCTGATCTTCTCCTTGCATGCTTTGCAAGAGACATAGTGTTCCATAGCAATCGATCTGTGGAGAACAACTAATATTCGTTTGCATAGTGGACCAAATCATTTCACTGCGAGCAGATTCACCCCTAGCAATGAACGAAATGTGTGACTGACGAAGTCAGTAGTCTCCAATATGCATTCTAAGCGTATCAGTTGGAATAACCCATGCCAACCCGACTTGCACCATCATCAGAGCATCGCTTACTATGTTGAATCCGTCTTTAACATAGTTGAAAAATGCTCCGAAGCTAATTCCATCTATGCCAACTCCTCCCGGCTGCATCGTTGGTAGACTTCTAACGAATTTTCGCAACTCGTCAATGCTTGTTAAGAATGGGATGTACTTCATTGTTACCAAGCCAATCACCTTTCCAGATGAGGCATCAATAACCGGGCCTCCACTATTTCCACGATTGACCCTTCCCTCGATTTCAATAATATTGAATGGCAACTCTTTCACTAGATTTGCCCCCTTGGCTGAGACAGAGCCTTTCACAAAAGTGAGGTGTCTCAATCCAAGTGGAAAACCAAGCGTGTAACAGTCCGACGGTATCTTCACTTCATCATAGTTGACCCACTCGCACTTGCCCTTCAGTTCCTTTATTCTAAGAACTGCAACATCGTGCAGTTCATCAAGTCTGACAGTTTCCGGTAGGCCCAGATAATTCCCTTGGCTGTCATAGGCTTTGATGTAATCAGCCTCTAGTCCGTCTGGCTTAACGACGTGTGCACACGTCAGAATCTCACCGTCTTCATTGAAAACAAGTCCTGTGCCGTTGCCTTCTTTGTCTCTCACTGAGACATTGATTCTCACAACACTCTTGGCAAGATTATTCAGCCAACCGTCGATTTCCATCTCAGGCCCTCATACACAAGATCAAGATTTCGTTAATAAGCGCTCTAAGTAGAAGCTAATGGTTTCGAATTGAATACTCACGACAAGAGTGACAGTTCTCAGCCGATCTATCATCAGCCATTTCCGAAAGAGACGGGTTGGGGGATTGCTTCCCCAACATGATCGTTGTCCCTAGAATCGTCGTTCGTCGTTTCAGTAAAATTGTGTGTGTGGTCAGCATGGTGCGGCCGGCCGGATTTGAACCGATTCTGTTACGCTAGCCGCTGATTAATGCACTCACCTGAATAGGTCGACGACGGAAAGGTCTGGTTGCGGTCTAGTTGAATGGTGGGCCACAAGCGCTAATCGATTACCTTCGGTCTTCTCTCCGGGTCTCCGAAAAACCTCTCATCGCATATATCCATTCTCCAGCCATCCGGTTCAAACCGGGGCGAAGAATGTGGCCGCCAAGAAGATCACCGCACCTCTCCAATCCTCCGAAGGCGAGACCATGTTCCCGCTCCTACGAGCATACCTCATCCTACGCCTAACCCTAGAAGCCGAAAATTCCTCACCCAACTAACAAAAAAAGGCGAACCCCTTGATTCTCTACCAATACTTCTGCAATGGTTGCGGTTCAAGCCTTCTGACATTCGAAAGCCTTGCAGATCCCGTTAGGATCCGACTATGGTTCAATC
>CAZJUU010000184.1:0-3755 GCA_964549295.1 uncultured Candidatus Bathyarchaeia archaeon | reverse complement strand
GAGTGTTGTTCCGTACTTATGGAAAGTTCCACCTCTCAGGTATTTAGGCATCATCTGTTTTAGGTCTCCACGTACCATTATCGTCGCGAATTGTTGTTGCGGAAAATGCTGAGTTCCTTCACCAATTATGTATCCGATTCCACCGCCTAGGAATATTCTGGTGCCCAATCCTATGGTCTGTAGACTTCTATCCTTATAGAGAGGACTTAGTTCGCCAGAGCCAGAGTACGTTATGTTTCCATATCGTGGAAGGAGGGTACCCATGTATGTGTAGATTGTCTTGTCGGTTCCATTCGTGGCCGCGTTGTAGCGCTCATACGCGTTTCTCGGATTCAGAAGAATCGCTTGATTGAGATCGTCGATCGTGATAGTTGTTTGGATCTCTTTTCTTGGGTAACAGTCTGTTCCATAAGCATCTGCCCGTAGTTCTATATTATCGTGGGCTACAAGACTCTCTATGACGTGCCCTCCACCATATTCAAATCCCAATTTCTCACTCATTGCTGTGGCACCAATGTAAGCATCCACAGCAGCAAGTCCCCTGTAGGCCGGGACGTCATTCAGCCAACAATGCTGCATCTTCATTGGAGGTTCGGTATGCCCAAAGTTCAGGAACGCTCCAGAGCTGCACATAGCACCAAATGTTCCCGTTGTAACAACATCAACTTCTCGGGCGGCTGCGGTGGTTCCATGGTTTCTAGAGTACTCAACAAACTCTTCGGCAGTCATGACCACTGCGTCGCCTTTTTCGATTTTCGCGTTTATCTCTTCGTAGGTTCTCAGATTCTCGGATCCTCGTTCTTCTGTCGTAATTCAAACCTCCATTTTTCTGACGACAACCTATATTCCAATATTAATACTTTGATGGCCCGAATATTCCTATAGGAATCTGCGTTTTTGCAGCATTGAAACGTCATGCTGGCGGAGCGCGCACCGCTGTAGAATAGGAAGGGCCTTTTACGGACGATGGATCGAAGTCAATTATGGGCATGCAAAAAAATGTTCCGGGGCGTGTGCAGTCAGGAAGATCGAATAGAACACGCGAAAGTTAGAATGTCGCGTTATGGAGTCCTAAAGAAAAATCGCGGCCATTGCGGCCATTCTTCTGACGTGTTTTCTTCGAAGTCAACCACAAGGTTCATGCCAATCTTTAGATCCTCATGTCTTACGTTGCGGATCATACCTGATAGGCGTGTTCCCTCGTCCATCTGCAGTATTCCGACGGCGTATGGCACTAGCTTCTGGAATTCAGACGTTGCAACATGAACTATGGAGTAGCTGAGCAATGTTCCGGTACCTTTCAGTTCATTCCATTCCATGTCTGTTGAGTTGCACTTGTAGCATTTGTTTCGGGGCAGCGCAAATATTCGGCCACACTTTCTACATCTTACTCCCATCAGTTTCCTTTGAGCGCAGAACCTGTAGAAGTTCTCAATTGTAGGGAGTATCTTTCCAGTCGAGTCTCTATGAAACGTGTCAGCAGTTTGAGGTTGAGTTGACAAACACTTTGCCTCCTATCTATTTGAGTAGATGTTAACGACCGCGGTTGCTCCAGATCCGCCGATGTTATGAGTTAACCCGATCTTGGCGTCTGGCACTTGCCGTTTCCCAGCCAATCCAGCAAGTTGTTGATAAATCTCGCAAGCCTGTGCCACTCCTGTGGCTCCAACAGGGTGGCCCTTCGCTTTTAGCCCTCCACTCGTGTTCACGGGAATTCTTCCACCTATGGAGGTTTCGCCGGTTTCTATCAATCTTCCCCCTTCGCCCTTCTTGCAGAATCCCAGGTCTTCATAGGCTATGATCTCTGCTATTGTGAAGCAGTCGTGGACTTCTGCGACATCAACCATTGATGTTTTTGTTCCAGCCATTTTGTAGGCTTGGCGGGCAGCCAGTTGTGTCGCATGAATGCTTGTGATCTCCTCTCGTTCGAACAGGTTAAGGGTATCATTGGCCTGTCCAGACCCGATCACGTACACTGGATTGTCAGTAAATTTCTTGGCGAGCGAGGGTTTTGTCAGAACCATGCAGCTTGCACCATCCGTGATGAGTGAACAATCGAACAATTTTAGTGGCCAAGCGACTGGTTTGGATGACAGCGCATTCTCCAGAGTTATTTCCTTCTGCATGTGTGCCTTTGGATTCAATGCGCCATTCTTGTGATTCTTCACGGCGACCATTGCCATCTGTTTCTCTGTTGTGCCATATTGATGCATGTGTGCAGTTGCCATCAATGCATAGAGCGCCGGGAAATTCATTCCATTTCTCTGCTCAAACTCAAAGTCCGACGCCATCGCCAAATATTCAACGTTTTTCTGGGTTGAGAGGTGCGTCATCTTTTCAACGCCGCCTACCATCACGATATCGTATAACCCTGACATGATGGCCATGAGTCCTGTTCGCAGCGCACTTCCTGAAGATGAGCAGGCGTTTTCGACTCTAACTGCTGGGATATGGCGGAGTGCCGCCCAGTCAAGCATCAGAGGAGCGATGTGAGCCTGATGCTCATATGATTCGCACATCTGTCCAACATAAAGCGCCTGTATATCTCTGCTTGGACGAAGATTCTTGCAGTTCTCAAAGCATTCATGCGAAGCCTCCGCGAAAAGTTCTCGGGCATATAGCCCATCGCGTTTGCCGAATCTCGATAGACCTGCTGAGACTATCGCAGCCAAACGTTTTGACAACAACTGACCTCCATCATCTATTCAAAGCATCCTGAATTTCACAATACAACTAGCGTCACATGGATACATCATATTAAAGGTTGGCTCTAGTTGTTCACAGAATGTTCATCTTCAACTTAACTTGAGGGCATTCGACTGTTGAAAATCTCGATACATTGTTCAAGTCTGTCTAGGCAAGACTTCACGACCTCACTACCCGCCAAAACGCGATGTATCACTGTCTAGTGTGATGCTTGAAATTCCACAGGTTTCTTTCAGAACTCAATCTTCGCATTATCGTCTCTGCTCTTTCATCAGACAGAGTCAACATGAGCCTTGCAAGATGCTTACAGAACAGCTCGCTTGCTGCTTGTTCTTCCCAGTCAGAACAGTCATGCAAAATCTGTTTCTTCTCTAGATCAATAACAACGTGATATTCTCGTATTCTAGCTTCGATCAACTGGCTAGTATCTCTCATGAGCTGGACATCATTATCCGGAATCTCTCTTGCTCTCCGCATTCTTTCCGGATCCACGAATGAGCTCATTAGGCTGACCATCCTGTTGGGTTGGACTTCTTGGTATATGGGAAGGTCCTCAAGTTTGATTTGAGTAGAAGCTGATTTCTGCGCGAGGTAGTTCTGGACCTTCTTTCTCATCTTTGTCTGTGCGGGTGTTGCTACGCCCAGCAGTTCGAGCATTTGGACGCAGTTCTCTACAGCGTAACCGTGATAGTGATTGTTGAAGTAGCCGTATACAGTTTTGGCTTTTGATGAGACCGATTCCACCTTATCGACCCATGATTCTAGCTCGCTCAAATCGTATCGGTAGTTGTACCATGGTCGTTTTCCTCTTCCATGCCATCTGATGTAGGCGATGTCTGAGGTGACGACAGTTTCTGGTGGCAGTAGAGGTTCATCGACGATTGTGCTGGCTACATTGTACGAGCGAAGTAGTCTTGCAGTCTCTGCGCGCATCCATGATGCGTGTCTGAATTCAACTGCGAATTTCACTTCTTCGGGAGCTATTCGTAGAAAACTTGCGAGTCTATGCAGATCAAACTCGAATTTGGGTGGGAGCTGTATGAGTAAAC
>CAZJUU010000183.1:0-3814 GCA_964549295.1 uncultured Candidatus Bathyarchaeia archaeon | reverse complement strand
AACGCTGCCACAAATCAGTTTAACCCAGACGATAACATGGGTTAAGATCCCAATCGTCAAAACATTCCTCAAGAACTCCGTTGAATGTAGACGGTCAAAGAAAATGAGAGAGACGCTCTAGCTAGTGCTTTTCGCAGGTTTGTATATAAACCAAAGAAAACACTACAATTTTTTAAACTGAACCTTGCAATAGATGCTGTCTGCTAGGGCTTTTGGAGAGATCTCATTGCACTCGACAAGCAGAATAAGTGCAGAAGTGTTCGATGCAGCGTCAGCACCAGTGCGTATGCAGATACTCAAACTCCTATCTTCCAGAGGACCGTTTGCCTACACAGAGATAATGTCTTCAATAAAGTTGGATCCGATTAGAGACGCAGGGAAATTTGTCTATCATCTCAAGAGTCTCGTGGAAGCAGGTCTTGTGGATATGGACAAGGAGACGAAGAAGTATTCCATAACTGAGCTTGGAAAGATGGTTGTGGGTTTCGGTCGAGATGTGGAAGAGTATGTGGCCGTGAAAAAGGGTAGACTGCTTGTTAGGACCTCGCGGTTCTCGATTGAAGAGTTCGATAGAGACAAAATCACGGACTCTCTTGTTCGCGAAGCTGGAGTGCCGCACGAACTTGCACAGGAACTGGCCGCTGAGGTTGAGGAACGTCTCCTCAAGTTCAAGACCAAATACCTTACAGCGCCTCTGATACGTGAATTGATCAACTCCATCTTGGTCGAAAAGAAGCTTGAGGACTACAGGCACAAGTTGACAAGACTTGGGATGCCAGTCTACGACGTCACTCAACTCATGAATGATTCAAGCGACCAACATCTTGACGTGGACTGGGTAAAGGAATCCGCCGGCTCATCAGTACTAGAGGAATACGTACTGCTCAACGGAATTCCGCGGAATGTGGCCGACGCCCACCTTTCAGGTGAACTGCATCTCGGATCGCTTGACGACTGGGTTCTGAAACCTGAAGAGATTCAGCACGATCTTCGATTCTTCTTTAAGAAAGGATCAGCAATTACCAGTCCTCCAGACAGCTTCCCCTCTAGTCTTGCGATTTTGGGAAGGGTATCAGATCTCTGCTCAGCCGAAATCTCAAACGAGCATTCATTCGACATGTTCAACGTATTCCTTGCACCATTTGTGAAAGACATGAAGAAGGACAAGCTGACTGAAATTCTCAGCATCTTTCTCGATGGATTAAACAGATGGCTGGGTTCGAATGCATCAAGGCTCCCGCTCTGTTTTGGAATAGAATTGGCGGTTCCAAGCTTTTTGGAGAAGCTTGATGCAGTTGGAATCGACGGAAAGATCGCGGGTAGCTACGGGGATTTTTCAAATGAGACTAGGAAATTGGCTGAAGCGATTCTTGAAGCTATCTCAAACATTGCATCTCGTGGCCTTTTACTCAACCCTCGGTTCGTCTTCAAGATTCGGGGTAAGATGTTCGAGGATTCGGATCTGGAACCTCTCCTTTCTAGCATCTACAGCCTGACTGGCAAGTACGCCTTGCCCAGTTTCGCTATCCTTGATGAGAATACCAAAGTGACCTGCACTTCAACGGGTCTAAGACTTGCCGATGACTGGAAAGGGGATTGGCAGACCAGTTGCTTTCGAACAGGAAACATGGGCACAGTCTTCATAAACCTGCCAAGGATCGCGTACGAATCCCACAGAGACGATGACACCATGTTGGAAACGATTTCCGAGATTATGAAAGCAAGTGTTGAAGCCTTCAAAGCGAAACGTGCAGCCATCGCTGAAAGAATGAGACAGGGGCTCCTCCCGGTGTTATCAAACGTGTTTGATAGCTCGCCATACCTCCACCAGAGCAATGGAGCGTACTCAATCAGCTACGTTGGATTGAACGAGGCTGTGCAGTATCATACGGAAGGTGAGCTCTGCAAAGATGACAACGCAATGAAGTTTGCATCTGAAATATTGTCGAGGATGGCGCAAGAGGCGAAGACATTATCTGAAGAACTGGAGATGCGGTTACAGGTTGCGCAGAGACCAGGTGACGACGCCGCAACTAGACTTGCTGAATTGGATATGGAGAAGTACGGAAGATCCACGACCATAGTCGAAGGAACTCGTACTCACCCTTGCTACACAGATCTTGCAACTCTTCCTCCCTCAGCCAAATTATCTCTCCTTGACAGGGCAAAAGTGGAGAGCAAGTTTCAAACTGCGACATATGGGGGACATTTGTTGCCTGTGCATCTAGCGCCCAAAGAGCATGACTCAAAGACTATCCGCAAGCTCACATCAGAACTCTTGTCTGAAAAGGTTCAGTCATTCGCATACTCAAACAGCTTCTCTTACTGCAGAAGTTGCCGAGACTATGTAGTTGGAATTGTCTCGAAATGTCCGAAATGCGATTCCACGTTGATCACTCACGTGGGTCGATGCTCCGCCACATACGAGCCTTTCGCTTTGTGGCCTGAAGCAAAAAGGAGAACAGTCGAGAAAAGGGTCTGCTACCCTATATGAACCAGCTTGTGTCTACCGGATCGCCAACAGTGTCAAAACCGCCAAGAACGCCATTATTCCCCCGTACATGAAAGTCATGCTTGGAGAGAAAGAGCTCCAAAGAAATCCTGCAATAACGCTGGCAGGAAGATCAGCTATGCCATTTACCGTGTGCAACGTGCCGTATCCAGTACCCCGAAGCTCCGGCTGGACAAGATCCGCTGTGTAAGCCCTCTCCAATGTGTCGACCGAAGCCGCGAAGAAACCTGCAAGCACAAACAATCCTGCAATCATGTAGACATCGCCAGTAATGAACATGAAACCGAAACATGTCAGTCCAAAAGCGAGATAGCCAGCACCCAAGAACGTTCGCTTCCCCACCTTGTCGCTTAATGCTCCAATGGGAAGAGATGATAGGGCGTAGATCACATTCATCAATGCATACAGAAGGATTGTAGTTTGTGATGCGCCCGTGCTTCCAAGCGCAGGCGTCAGCAAGATCTTCGTATTCAAAATGAAGAAGGCGTTGCTGAAATTGCCGAGACCAAATATCAGAGCAACCAGCAGATACCTTTTGAACTTGCTGGAAAAAGCTTTCATCCCGACCGCTAGATGCAGTTCTCTGACTGGCGCCTTAGGTTGATCACGTACTAGGAACACCAGAATGAGGACAGAAATCAAGCCGGGAACAAGGGACCAAGCGAAAACTCCACGGTAGAAGAAGAATGGAAGAAGCAGAGAAGCCAGTATTGGACCCACAAAGGCCCCAGAAGTATCTAAGGCACGGTGGAGACCAAATGTGCGTCCTCTTTTTGAGGAAGATGTTGAATCTGCGATTAGTGCGTCTCTTGGAGCGGTTCGAATTCCTTTGCCAACTCTATCAAGGAATCTTAGTCCAAGAACTTGGGGCCAAGCGGTCGACAAAGCCATCAACGGTTTTGTCATTGTTGAAAGTCCGTATCCCATTACTGTAAGGGGTTTTCGTTTGCCTGCTCGGTCACTCATCCATCCAGATACGACCTTTAGCAGACTAGAGGTTGCATCACTGACACCTTCAATGACACCAAGTATGGTGCCAGAAGCACCCAACTCTAAGACAAGGAACAAGGGTAGAACCGCAACGATCATCTCTGTGCTGATATCCGTGAACAGACTGACTAAGCCTAAAGCAACAACGTTCATGGACACCCCGAAAAGCATCCTATTCTTGTTTACCAAACTCTTCAATCGACCGGGTTACCGTTGAGAAAGTCATTCAATAAAGCTTTATTCACGCAGCGTGTTTGTCTAGCGCATCTAGGCGGGTGATGGGTCTTCCGTCCGTTCCGCCTTAGAAACCCC
>CAZJUU010000182.1:0-3817 GCA_964549295.1 uncultured Candidatus Bathyarchaeia archaeon | reverse complement strand
GACCGTTAGCGATATTAGGACTGTTGAAGGGAGAGTAGCGCAACGATACTGGGAAACGATTCAATCAATTATTCCGGAGACATTTGATTTTCAAAGCCTAATGACTAGAAGCCACCAATACAATGCTTCTGATCCAGTTAACCTGTGTCTGAACTATGCCTATGCGTGCTTGAAGGAACGAGACATCAAACTGGGCATTCCGAAGCAGGACAAAGAGATCAAGCTGTCGAAGAAGTTTGCCAGATCCATCCTGCCATCCACCGCAATGATCGCTAAGGCTCAAGATACATACGGCTTTCGCCTGCAGAAACAGTTTCAAGCACTGTTGCAGGCGTCGGCGTTGGATCACAACCGTAAGTCAGTGAACAAGTCTGACGTCGATCGGGTGCTCCACCTGATGAACTGGATCAACTTTGACGAGAAACCAATCGCATAGGACTCCGCAAAGCATTGATCGAACGTCTGCGTGAGCTTCTCTGAATTCATTTGCTTGTTACCTAAGAAGCCTACAAGTTGAAGTAGTCATTTGTGCAACTTTTTCTCACGTTTGGTTGCTAGTGAGTCCTCAACAAAATGAACAAGGTTGATCTTAAAGGTCGGAGGTAGCAATATTCTATGAATAGATCCACAATAGAAATGATCTAGCATCAAAGGTTTAATGGGATTGAGTACGCTTCATCCAATGAAGAACTATTCTGATATCGTGAGACATCTCAGCCCTGTGTTAGGATCTGAACCACTTGATCATGGAGCAATTCGACAGAGGTCGGTTGATGCGGCTCGTGCATTATTGAAACTGGACGAAATCATGAAGTACTTTACGGAGGAAGAATTAGCAGGACAGATTTCGTCACTGATTTACGAAGTTCATAAGTCTTCAGATGCAAATAGGGAGAAGCTGCTGCAGAATAAATTCCCTGCGCTCATAGACTCACTTCGATCGCAGGTAGACGACTGGAGAGTAGTCGTTCCATTGGACAACTTGACTATTGGAAAGAAGCAACGGTTGCGCGTGGGAAATGTGACCTTCTCACAATTCAGTGCAGAACGTGTACGTAGTACGCTGGCTAGGATCAGAGCCTACTTGCTTCAGAACCCTCACTACATGAATCGGCCCCAATTTATCAATGAGTACATTAAAGACAGAAGGAAGCGCGACGTTGGTAAACTTGTTGGAACAACTTGTGCTGAGACTGTGATCTTCGGAAGAGCAGACAAGGCGTACGATGAAGCTCTGCCTAGGATAGAAGAGGCTGTGGCTGGCATCAAACTATTTCGATATCTTAACGATGATTCTTACGGCCGTTATTTTGGAATCCGAGGATCAATTGTAACATCAATACTAAGACAAATGCTGCTGTACCCGAAGGGACCTGGGTTCGTCGGTTCACAGATTGAAAGGGTCGGCACTCTTTTTGAAGTTGAACTCGATACCGAAAGGATGAAGTTCATGAAAAAGAACGGCTTGCGGGAATTCAGTGAGATTCTTGCAAAACCGAATCGAAGTGATTTGGAAAATAGAATAGTATCTTCCGTGCTGTGGTTCGGTAAGGCGACTGATGTCGTGCTCTCACACAAAAGAACGAGTGGATCAACCTTCGAAGTGATCAGACCTAGGAAACGAACCAAATTGACCCAAGCAGAGATGATGAACCCTTACGATCGATTGTTGAAATTGACGGTTTCTCTCGAAACGCTCCTCATCTTTGATCAAAGTGAACCTATCCGGTCGAATCTAGCTGAGAGAGTGGCCTTCGTGGTTGCCAAGAACTACTCGTCCAGGAAGAATGTTGTCAATTTTGTCAAGAAAATGTACGCCTATCGAAGTTCAATTGTTCATCATGGAGGAAAGGGCATTCCACCGCAGGATCTAGCAAATCTGATGTTCCTGACTCAATCGGTGATAATGTGGATTCTGAAGAATCGACAGAAGCTCAAATTGACTTCACATGAATCTCTGCAAGAGTGGTTCGAGAAGAAGAAGTTCGATTGAAGGCAGTGAGTCTGCCTAATTTGAGAAAAGATCAACATCGATTCAGGTTCTCTCGAATTGCCACGAGAATTCTCAGGCCACCTAGTTGATTCGATTAACAGTACCTGTGCAAATGTTCAACAAAATGAAGCAACAATACTCTATCGAAACCTGAAGTTCCCAAAGATGAATTCCCCCACCTCACACCACCGCCTTCGGCGCCGCCTGTTTTGAGCTAGGTAATACCCCATTTTTAATGGGGGCCACATAATCGTGTTACTACTCGCCATTGTATCGGCGATATAGTGAAACTGTTTCTTATGCTATTGCCGTTTTTAGTTACTTTACAATTTGTAATTCAACGCCAATCGTCTCCGATTCAAAAACAGTCACATTACAAATGGGAACAACAGAGTCGTCTACGGCGGCGGCCGAGGCGGTTCAAGACTTGGAGTCTAAAGTGTGGGATTCGGCATGTCATAATTGGGCTATCTGTGTCGGGATACTCAGAGTAGCGTGGAGCTTTATGTACGAGGCCAATTACATTATGGTTAAACGGATGTTCGGTTCAGAACGACTTTGTCGGAATCTTTGCTGGATAAGGTACTCCATCTGCAAGAAGAAAAGGATCGCGACTATCTGATAGACAGACTTCAGACCCGTCGAGATCTTCCGCTGAATATTAGACAAATCAAGCAAGCGATCGACTTTCTCTATAAGAAAATGAGTGTGGAATGGTTGACACTTTATCCATTTCACAGTTCTGCGCATACAGTCATTAAAGTTGGACCTCAGCTTCAACACGCTCTCGACTTCTTTTGCTTGGTGCGTCTGGCATTGGCCCTGGAAACATTAAGTGTGCTCTCGGGGTTTCATACGTTACTCAAGAGAATTGAGTCTCCAACCTATCAGCGCCTTAGCACGATACTCGAAACTCTCACAGCAGCAAGATACAAACTAGCAGGATATGAGGTAGAACTCGAACCTAATACCAAGAAGGGTTCAGCAGATTTTAGGGTGAAGTATCAGGATGAATGGATCTATTTCGAATGCAAGAAAGAGAATCCAGCTGCGAGTAAGTATTTTCTGAAAGCGCAGCAATATGTGGACAAACTAGTCAAAGAGATACTCACAAGGGCTGAATCCAAACTTCCCATCACACATCGGATTGACATTATCATAGACAAGAAGCCGAAGGTCCTCCTCTTCACAAGGCTTGCCGATGAGATCTCAAAAGACATTGACAGACAAAGGTTCGATCAATGGAAAAGAATGAGCGGGATTAGATTCGCCATAAATAGACGCGATACGAAGCTTGAACAGTCACGAATGGGCGTCCATCTGCTCAAAATCAAAGCCGAGACTACTCCAACACAACTCAGCGAGACGAATGCCCACATCCAAGTCATATACGATCCTTATGGGAGCAAGGAACTTCAGAAGGTACGCCGCTTGATTCGCGAAGCAAAAGATCAATTACCAGCAGATATGAGGTCGATCATAGTTCTCGAAACTGAACATACCAAGAGAATGGTCAGCATCGCGGAGCAGAAGCTAAGACAACCTGGGTATGAAAAGATTATAGTCATTCTTGTTGTAGGAAATGGCGCTTGGTCAGTGCCGAATGCAGTTCAATCTGGTTTTCCGTTGGACTTTGTCAAGACTGCTGTTTTGCCTGATCCTATTTGAGGTATTCAAGCCTTGGTAACAACATTATTCGGCGTGCGGGCGGCGGGTTCAAAGATTGGAATGGAATATATCAAGATCATCAAACTAGAATTTAGTGGCTACAACTCTCTATCTTGCATGAACGCGCGCGCTACGGTTTTCTCAGAAATATTGCCA
>CAZJUU010000181.1:0-3859 GCA_964549295.1 uncultured Candidatus Bathyarchaeia archaeon | reverse complement strand
TCTCTTCCACCGAGGAAGAGGTTATGCCCAGTTGCCTTGAGGATTAGCAAAAGCTGAATGTTTCGATTCACATGCTTGGAGATGTGTTTCTGTTGCCGTCAAAATTTGCTAACACTTCGCGAATTGCATGGTCCTCCCTGGATCGACATACGCTAGGTCTGAGACCGGAATCAATGATGTGGAGGGAAAAGCTTAGAGAGTTCCGCAGGGCATTGAGACCCAAAGCCTCAACTCCGACAGTATGAGTCCAAGGAATGTCTATCCGGAAGAATATCCATGATAGTTGAAGACAATGTTCTCGGCGTCGTGGAGGGCGTGTCCGGCCATACGTTTGAGACACGCTACGACCTCTTCTTTACGAATAGAAAGATAATCGCCGCGATTGTTCTCCACCCCTCAGATTTGGCCGATCCATATGCGAGGGCGCATGGGTTGCAAGAGATGTTGATAGGTGGAATGTTGCGGATTCAAGAGGTAAAGACATTGTCGAAGAGGATAGAGGAGGAGAGGAGGTTGGGATTCAAGAACAAGACCTGTAACGAGATTCTTCGCGGTCACTGGGCCAACATTGAGATACCGTCTCATATGATCGCGTCAGCACACGTCAGTAAAGGTCTGTTTGGTGCAAAGCTTGAGTTCAGTGCCCGCACGTCAAACGGAATCTGTCGACGATTCACGTTTCAGATTCCACTAGGTCAGTTTAGCAAAACCAAAAAGCTACTGAATCTTGCTCTTTCAAAAAAGACAACCTAGGTCATCTCAATACGATTTTCTCTCTAGACTGTCTATTCCCACATCCACAATCAGACTCTGGATGGACTCAGTTGACTCGCTCCACCATCTAGAGATAATGAATTTGAAGGGAAGGCTCAATAGCCTGATCAACATTCATCTGACCCAATTCGTCCATGAGAACAGGTCATTACGGAATTGAGTCAGAAGATAAGGCTTCGCTACACAGGTCTCACTTTATACGCGTCAAGAGGCTTCTCTGTCCTAGCAAGCTTCGCATACGTGCTTACAGTCACAAGAACTCTATCAGCCTTTGACTTCGGCGTAGCTCAGAACATAGGCGATGTTATTCCCTACCTAACGCTTCTCGCATCCGCGATTCCAGGTTGGGCGCAGAGATACATCGCCAGAGGTTTGAAAGGGGTTGCTCGCGCCGCGCTCCTAGTCAACCTAGCCTTGGGGATTCCGTTCACCATCGCCTGCATTTTGCTCGCACAAGTCTTTGCCAAGGTTGTTGGAACAATTAGCCTATACTATATTATCGCCGCGTTTCAAGTAATCGAACTCTACTTGATGGCTGTTCTTGAGAATATTGCGTATGGAAAAAAACCGCATGTAACAGGTTATGTAGCTGTTGTTCACGATTTCACGCGGGTAATACTCGCGGTGATTCTTGTTGTCATCCTCAAGACAGGACTATTTGGAGTGCTCCTGTCTGTGGTGTTAACTTACATAGTCGACTTGTTGGCATACGCTGTAACGCTTAGAGAAGAACTTTTGGAGAAGCCGAACTATGGCTACATCCGCGAATGGGGAAAAACCTCGTTTCTCAGTTTCTACGGCATGCTTGCATCCAGAGTTTCAAGCTTCGACATGATTCTACTGATACTCTTCGCTGGAACAGTTGCACGAGCCTACTACGGCGCAGCAGCCGCCATTTCAGCGTTTCTAGCCTATTCATCCGTTCTCTCCACCGGACTTTACCCGAGACTTTTGAGCGGCGGTGGAAGCCAAGACGTAAACGAGTCTCTGAAGATCACATTCATGTTTTCGATACCAATGGCAATTGGAACCCTCATGTTGGCGCCATCTTTCCTAACAATACTCAACCCGACCTACGTGGCCGCCACGCCAATACTCTACGTAATGGCTTTCGGCTCCCTCTACATGTCCATCTCATCTGTTCTATCTTCAATAATTGGCGGAACCGAAAACGTGGACAACCAACGCAACTTCACATTCGCCGACCTCATCAAGAGCAGACTATTCCTACTGCCCACATTCACCTACATCTACGCGCTCATCGACCTCCCCGTACTCTACTACGTGCTCATATCTGTAGAAGCAACGCCAGAGATGGCTGGTCTCTACTGCGCGATGATAGGCCTCACTGTCAACGCGGCAATATTGGCACTTATGTATCGATCTGCGAAGAAATGCATGGAATTCAAAATCCCCCTCAAAACAATTGCTACCTGCATGATCTCCTCGCTTGTTATGGCAATCTTGGTCTGGGTTCTGCCGACACCTACAAGAATCTCAACCATGCTCACAACAGTTGGAGTTGGATGCGCCGCATATTTCGGGGTTCTCACAACACTCGATAAGGACGCTAGGGCCCTAGTTGCGGCCGTCATCAGAGAACTGAGAAGCAGATTTTGGAAACAGAAAGAAACAGACATAGATCACACTCGATAATCCGCATAACTAGTACCGTGAGAATCAACTTGGTCATACAGATTGGAATAGTGTCTTCGCATCTCTTCGATCGAGAAGTATCTTTCGATTCTGCGTCTGGAGTTTCGTGAAAATTCCCGCCTTTTCTCACGATCCTCTATCAGTTTAGTGGCGTAGAAGGCTAATTCTCTCCAATTGCCAACATTCGCCAGAAAACCGGTTGTTCCATGTTCGACAAGTTCGGTCAATCCACCCGTACGATAAGCAACAACGGGTGTGCCACAAGACATGGCTTCGGCTGCTACCATCGAGTAGGATTCAGGGATCAACGAAGGGACACACACACAAGTCGCTGCCGCATAGTATTCTGGAAGATCCTTTCGTGGGATTCGACCTGTGAATTCAATGGATTCACCCACTTGACTGAACGGTACGCCTCCAATTGCCAGAGCCCTTGCATCCGGGAACCTCGATTTAATTTGTCTGACTGCCTTCGCAAAGTGCATAATCCCTTTCGGCTCTGTCGAGGGCCCGACAAACAACACCATTTTTTCTTTTTTCTTGGTCTCGTTTGGCCTGAAGATCTCTGTGTCTACTCCGTTGTGAATAACGTGTATTCTACGAGATGAGTATCCAAATCGACCTAGAGCATCCTTCACGAATTTGCTCACAGAAACGAGAAACGATCCTTCTTCCAGAATTCTCCTACGCCGATGCATACCCCGGACTACAAACGGTATGATTGGGATGCCAGCTCTTCGGTGTTTACATCCGAATGCGCAATGCGTCCAAAAAGACTCCTGGCAATCGTGTAGATCTGGTTTGACTAGCGCTCTGTTCAGGCAGACAGGCCAGTAGTCATGTAGAGTGACGATACAGGGTATTTGCATTTCAATGCTAAGGCTGACGGGTGCAAGCGAGATGTGATACAGATTATGGCAGTGCACGAGATCAGGATTCAACTTTTTCAGGACCTCTCTGAGGCTCTGGCGAGCAAGAGGATCCTGGTTGAAGAATACGGTTCTCTTAAACATCAAGAACTTGAGATTGCCCCTGATCAGTTTAATCTTAAAATGATTCTTGAAAGGAACGTTACTTGACGTAGCGAAAAAAACCTCATGACCACAACTGCTCATTCGTTGAGCTAGATCTCTAAGAACGAATTCAGCTCCCCCACCCTCGTAGAAATCGCTGACATACAGGATTCTCGTTTCCGCAACCTCTTCCTAGACCAATTACAGATTGAGTGAACTCACGGTATTTGCTCTAGGCACCTCACGACCGCGCTCCAGCATGTTTCTCACATTGACCATTAAAGCGTAAAGAATGCACGTACCAGACAGAATCGACTGGCTGAATGTGGTTCCAAGATCGCCAGCTCTAAGTGCACTGGCAACGCCTTTCATCCATCCGGTGATCTGTGCTATCGTTGGAGTCCACTCATATATTG
>CAZJUU010000180.1:1745-3875 GCA_964549295.1 uncultured Candidatus Bathyarchaeia archaeon | reverse complement strand
CCTTAACACGCCGGCCACTCTGAACTGCAACGCATAGAACGACACGGGAGCAAACAAATAGACCAAAACTGCATATAGAGCGGCAAAGACTGCCACTAACGACAAGTCTCTACTACTTATCTTCAAGCTCTTACCTCCCTACTCCGGGGTTTTTTGGGCGCAACGGGTGGAAGGCCCCACTCACGCGCCTTAACCGAACTGATACGAGGGCCTAGTTAAGACTTGTCGTTCCCCAAGTCCAAGCTTGGGCTTTGATCCGCAACAACCCTATCGAGATGGGCAATCGAAACTGCTATTTGGAATTCCCGTGCAGTATTGCTATGGCGAATCATATGTCTCGCAAACCGATTCTCCTATTACTGCCCTGCACCAACATCAAACCCTACAGTAGATCTCCAAGTTGGAAGTTCGTTCTCAATCACATTGGCCGATATCGCGACGTATTCGACGTAGCTGCTGTTGATTGCATCACAGATAGAAGAACACGAAGACCATTCGGTATCGTTCATGAACGCCAACAGAGCCTTGTGGTTGGAAGAGACGAGCATCCAGATCCAGAGAAACTTGATGATCTGGTGGTGGAAATCGAGAAGAAACTAGGGCGCTTAGCTCCGAGATATGATCATATCATCGCTTACCTCAATGTAAGAACCTACTGGCAAGCAATAGAGCGGATCCAAGACCAATTCAATATCACGATGCTCCCGAAGGCATACAGAAGACGAAAGAAGTGGAATAGTCATGTTATGCATATGGGTCCGATTGGCATGTTCAAGAAATCGATCAAGCAACTTGAAAGGGAGATTGAGCTCAGGCTGGAAGGGAAATCGCGAAAGTGAAGTTCTTCTGGCCATTCTGGTTTGCTGACCATCTTTCTTTTCCGTTTGACCCGTGGAAGGATGAATGGCCTAGGGGAAGAGAGAACTGGAGATTCCTATGGGAACTGGATTGGAAGTTTCTACCGTTTGATGGCATACTGATTTCAAGGCCGAATATTGAGCGTGCAAAATTGTGGAAAGCACGGATCGAGAAAGACGGGCTTCGTCAGGCCCTTAGACTTCCTGCGAATATTCCGGCGTTTTGCGATTGCGGTGCTTGGTCCTATATCAAGGAAGTGAAACCGCCTTACGAACCAATTGAAACGTTGGACTTCTACAACAAAATAGGTGTAAGCCTTGCGTGCACTGTGGATCACATCATATTGCCAGGAACCGAATCTGACAAGGAGCGACGGCGGGAAATCACGCTACGAAACGCCGAGAGGATGAAGCAGAAGTGGGATTCGGATCCTGAAAGGTACAGTTTCGAACTAGTCGGGGTTGCGCAGGGATGGGATAACGAAAGTTACTATCAATCGACGAAGGAAATTCTTGATATGGGCTTTGACTATATTGCACTGGGGGGGCAGGCCAGGAGTCCAAGCAAGACCACGATCTCAATGCTAGCAAGGTGCAATGAATTATGGATGAGAGAAAAGGCGCGAGTTCACATCTTCGGCTTGGCGAGATGGAGTTTGTTTGAAGCGTATCGCGAGTTTGGAGTGACATCCTTTGACGGAGCATATCATCGTAGAGCCTGGATTTCAGGAACGCGCAACTACGAGTTGGGTAACAAGGCGTACACCGCGGTTAGAATTCCCCTCTCTCACAAGTCCGAGGCTTACAAGAGAACAACGAGAGAACAACTGGTCTTTGATGGCCTGAGGCAATTAGACGAGCGCAAGATCGGCGTCTCAGCCTTCCTGAACACATTGTACTCTTATGATGCGAAGCGCTGCGAATCATTCTCTGTCGAATATAAGCGCACGTTGCTTGACCGTCCTTGGGAGAAGTGCGGCTGCCCTGTGTGCAAAGGTATTGGAGTCCATATCTGCATATTCAGAACCAGCGAGAGAAACATGCGACGTGCCTTTCACAACCTTTGGAACTTTTACGCCCAATTCAAACAAAAATATGGCGATCCCAAGCCCTCGCAGGAAGAAGCCAAATTAAAGCGGTGGTTCATTCAAGAATAGTTTGGTTCTCATCGACTTCTTGACAGCGCTGACAGCAGTGCGCAACCTGGCTGATTTCCTTGCGCGACTCTCAATCAAGCTTTCAAACCACCCTTCTTTCTTAGCTATTTCGATAA
>CAZJUU010000180.1:0-1735 GCA_964549295.1 uncultured Candidatus Bathyarchaeia archaeon | reverse complement strand
CACGCTCTCAGCCTTTGGCCGCTGGAAGTACTCAACCTGCTTAACGTCGACGCACACAGGACACGAGCAGGGAAGTTCTCCGGAGAGCACTCTCCTCCTTGGATGTTTGCTAGAATAGTGTGTTCCAAGATAAGCCATGCCTCCTTGGGGGAGATGATACTCGCGCCACTTCGCTCCACCCAGAAATTTTGAAGAATCGAAACTCTCTACTCCAATCATGGACATGAGATACAGTGTATCATATCCGCCGACTCCCAGCACATGAACGGGTTTTGTCGAATACTTCTTTACGACAGTAAGCATTTTTGCGAAACTCTCCAGATTTGCGACACCGTAAGGTATCATTGTGCCAATCGCTATTCCGTCAAATTCCTTTCGCTCATACTTCCTGACCAAAAGAGCGACGTTACCGAAATCTCCTTCATGAGTCGCTACGGCGTAGATTTTCGGTCTTTCATCAAATCCTCTGCCATAAGCCAGTCCTAATATCGCGTTCTGATAAGTCTGCTCTACATTGCCTGGCACATCGAGCGTAAAGGCGACATGGGCGCAGTGACGCTGGAAATCGTAAACACTGAACACATCCAACTTGGGCGAATGCTTGTTTCCTATCTGAAAGCCAGAACTGTCAATCCAGAGTCTTGCTTCTTCAGGAATCCCCAAGACATTCTTGATTAACGATGGATTCTTGAGTCTAACATGAGTGTATGAGAAAAGTGCATCGTGTGCGTCGTCGATGATTTTCCAGAGGATAATTCTGCGCTTGACCGAGTCGTCCCACGGGCAAGGCACGAATCTCATGATGCATCGAGCCTATACACTCTCCTGAGCAAGAGCTTAACCTTTTCGATGCCCGCTAGAACAGTCCGTGGAAATCGTTCTTCAGCGGGATCGGTTTCGGTAGACCTTTGACTTTCAGATATGTGTAGTGTTGATCCTCCATCAAACCGGCTCCGCCGCCGGCCCTGTCCTCAGCCCACCATTCATGGCCACAGGTCTCGGTAAACTCTTTGATCAACTCGTCTCTATCGGTCTCGCTAAGCCAGACAGGAGGGTATTTTGCCAACTCTTCTCTTATCGACTGGGCGTTTATTAGGTCCATTTTCTTGATTAATGCGTTTCTAAAAGTCACTCCGTACTTCCGTTCAATCAATCGTGGAATTATCTCACTCAGGTAACTGCTTACAGCGGCCATCTGGTAGTTATGCAACGAGTCGACATGGAGCCTCAATGTTGCCTTCTTACGGTTACTGCCCATAGATCCGATTATCGCCAATGAGTAGCGGTCATGTTCCCAAGGAGTCGTCAGTAGTTGGGCGATGCAGTACATTGACATCGTTCCACGTTCATCAATGATTTCAGATAGTTCGTCGAGGCTCAGCGCCGGCCGGTTCGGATTCTCCGTTTGTGCTTTCTTAAGACCCCAAAGCATTAGCCTAGTGCCCTCCATCTCATGACTGAATCCGCGGTCCTTCGGCCTGTACCCACCGGCAATGATCCCAGTTCCAAGCGCCGCTAGCAGGTCGCGCTTTTCATGTAGGTTTTTCGATACGAGGTTCAACCAGTCGTAGAGCCTGAGTTTTTCCGTGTTTTCCGTAGTTTCATACGCAAACCGAAAGTATTTCAGCATCAAAACTGTGTCCCGGGCTGATTTCTCAGGAACTCCTTGCTTGAGCAGATGCGCCCTTAGTTCGGACTTGAATGCTTGCCCATCTTGGCTTCTCATGTGTTGAAG
>CAZJUU010000179.1:0-3877 GCA_964549295.1 uncultured Candidatus Bathyarchaeia archaeon | reverse complement strand
GAATAGGGCCATTCAAGAGGAGTTTCAGAGAATCCCAAATGAAGAGAGATTAAAGAGAATGTGTCCGGACGTAACTGCGAGTAAGCTACTGAGGACATATAGAAACAGCAATCACGGATATTTATTGCGCGACGATCTTGACAGGAAAGCCATATTGTCACATTCCGGAGAGATCTTCAATGAGTTCGCCGACATCGTCGTCTTGTTCTGGAATGCCTTCCTGCGGAACCCTAACGAATTTCTAACGAGTAGGCAGTAGATTAGGAAAGAGGGGGTTTGGGGGACACCTCCCCCAACAATCGTCGTCGTCCGTTTCGTCGTCGTCGCAGAAGTCAGAGAGAGGATCATATGGTGCGCCGCCGGCTATTACTGACTGACTACGAACGGACGGTTATCACCATACGTTAACGAGCCCACTGACGAACAGAACAAATTACAAATCATAAGATCAGACGCAAACGCCGTAAAGAAGCGCAAGATTTCTCAGAACGTTTTCGTCGGGACCTCGTGTTTTGGGGTTTGGCCTAGTCGAGGTAAGGTCAACTGATGTTGACTCTGACTATTCACTGTTATCCGTTCTCAACGATTTCCGAGTATATGACTGGAGTCTTGCCTTCTTAGCCTCTTTCTTGGCTGCCCAGTTCATCATCGTCACAAGCGCCTGCGAAATGGCTTGCGTATGATCTGGGAGGTGATAATCAACCCACTCAATACCTCGTGACTTCAATGAACCAAACACTTCGACACCTTTTTCAACGATTGGAACCATCTTTTGTTGTTTCTTTGAACCTACAGCAATTCCAATCTCTTCCCTCATATCCCCCGACTTCGTGGCAGCTGTTGTCCAGAGTACAAGGAAAGCATCAGAAAGGACTATTTCTCTTGCAATCTTATCCCACAGTTTGAAACCTGGTTTGGCATCATCCTCGGCAAAATAGCCCGTCAGGCCGCATGTTTTCACTGCTTCCCTACATGCGCTCACCAGTTTAGAATCAGAAGGATCGTTGCTGTGACTGATGAATACCTTGAAGTCCTTTGTAGGCAGGGGTCGAACCTCAATGAAGTCACCACGCGCAACGTAGGTATCGTTGTGTGAGACCCATTTGTTGCCCTTCAACAGCATGTAGGATATCCCCGGTTTGAACCTGTGGGAACCGATCGGAGCACCAAGATCTACTGTGAACATGATATCAGGTAGCTCTCTGGATTCGCCAGGTTTAATCTTCACATTACATTCTTTCACATATCGATATGTTCCCATCCAGTCAAATTGTAGCAAAACTTGTCTGACAATCATAAGTTGATGTGATACGTTTGCAAGCGAACTAACTTTCAGAGTTCCTGTCTGTAATGGAGCATATGTTGCAGAATCCAGCGAATAGACGATTCTCCAATCCATTCGCTCACCCTTCCGATCCACCATCGTATCCAGCTATCCTTGGTACTTGGAACTTATGCATCCAGTTCAATACCTACCACCCCAATCGATTACCTGACAGCGTAGGTTGCTAAGAGTTTCTCTAGAAGCTGCAGGTCCGACCGAATAGTCGGAAGATACCGTTTAGCTCGATATGCCATCATTCTAACAGGCGTCTCTTTCTCTCCATCTTCTTTAAGGTACGTTCTGATTCTCCTACGTTCCAAATCAGTTAGTATTCTGGTGAACATCTCGATCCGTAACTGTTACAGTGACACTCTTATATAGCAGTTATGTCTCTATATTGGTTACGGTAAAATAGCATGAAGGACCTGATCCTACGAAACGAACCCTACATCATCCAATGCAAACCTAAGAGAATCGTGAGAGACAGGCTCGTACTGCGAGACGAACACGGCGTGCGAACTACTCACTCGCCTGACCCTCAAAAAAGGAAGTGACATTGTCCTAGACCCTGCTTGCGGCTCTGGAGGATTCCTAGTCGCCGCGTACAATTACCGGAGAGAACTTGATCCAACACTGAAACACAGGCAGATTATTGAATCAATCTACGGTTTTGACATATCGCTCTTTGCTTCACATCTTTCGGTCATCAACCTCACATTACAGAATCTAAGAGAGGTCACGAATGAGGTCTACGTTACTGTTGATGACGCATTCAATCAGCACCCAGCAGAGACCATTGAGCTGTTATGGTCTCCGCCTCGCGACAAGGAAGTCGCCACTGTCAACGGCACGAAGTCCAAGAAACCGACTTTGCCATTGGTAGACGCTATTCTGATGAATCCTCCATTTACGCGAATAGAAAGATTGGAAGACCATTATCAGGATTATCTTGTAGGGAAGAAAGGCATTCTCAAGAGATTTGAGCAATTTGTTAAAGGCCAAAGCGGCCTACATTGCTTCTTCATTCTGCATGCAACAGGCTTCTTGAAGACTGAAGGCAGACTTGGCGCTGTTCTCCCTGCGGCTACTTTCAGCTCTGACTATGGCGAGAAAATCGAGCCTTTCATATTGGAGAATTATCGGATTCTGTATCTTGCTACATATGAGAGCCTTTCAACGTTCAGTGTGGACTGCGATTTCAAAGAGGTCCTACTCGTTGCACTAAAAGGAAGGAGGAAAGCTGCATCCAATTGGAAAGCAAAGGTCGTGGTGCTGAAGGAAGAACTCAGGCAGGGAGAAGTTCAAGCACTGGCTAACCAGTTAAGGGCAATTGAAAGAGATGTTGAGAGCCAAAAGATGCGAGTTCGAATAGTCTCCAAATCGGACTTCATCAAGGAAAAGAACTGGATGACATTTACTCGCCCGCAGGCCCTGAAGGAATTTATCGACACACTGCGGAAAAGCAAACGCGTCAGTTACCAATCGAGAGTCGTGGAGTTCCACGAAGGCTATCACCTAGATGCACCATACTTCTTCAGATTGCCGAATGACTACTGGGAAATTGCGGCCGACGGAGAGCTGTTCGCGACGATATACAACAAGCAGACGACAATCAAGCTAAACATTCCAAAGAAATACCTGATTTCCACGCTGGACGTACCTGACGATCATCGAACTATCTCGACTCAAATGAAAAGCTACCTCCTAAGCATTCCAGAGACTGAGCCAGAAGAAGCGCTTGGCAATGACCTTGCTCAATACATAGAGTGGGGAACCGGATTCAAGAAAGATGATGACTCGCAGACTGCACCCGAACTGTACAAGATACGCAACTACATGAAGACAGGCAAGAAATGGTACACTTATGGAAACCATATTCTGGTACGTGATCACCCCTTACACGAGAGAAAACCCAGATAGGCAGTCATCTAGCGATAGTGGAAAAGTTCAGAACAAAGAGAAGGAAATGTATCACGTTATTCTCTGAACGATTGCTTACGGGCTCCAATAGCTACTTTTTTGGCGTTCTGCGACAAAAGGTGAAAATGAAGAACACAAAATCGAGGTGGAAGAAACTAGAGGAAGATCGTGTCGAGGGAGAAAAGCTACTGGGAGCGTGGTTCTCAAATTCGCTCTTTCTGACACTCTATTTGTACTATCGTAGAGAGATCTCTGGGGATTACGGCCGCATAAAAATCGGAGACATGGCTTCTTTCCCCTGTCCTGATTTATCGAAGTTGAAGCCAGCAGATAAGAGAGCAATCCTTCAGGAATTCGATAAGATACGACAGGTCCAGCTACCGACAATTTATGAACAGCTCGGCAAACAGAGACTTCGTGACCTTGACTTGGCCCTCATGCGGGCTCTCAAGATAAGGAATGCTGAACGCAGATTAGACCAATTATATGGGGAATTGGTTTCTGAGCTTGATAGAACAGAAAGCCAAGAGGAAGAGAGAAGTGACACGGAAGAGATGCGGGAAGAAGAGACGCAAACGATTCGTAAAGTCGGAAAGCAGGTAGAAATGAGAAAGAAGTCCAGAACATTGACAC
>CAZJUU010000178.1:2525-3911 GCA_964549295.1 uncultured Candidatus Bathyarchaeia archaeon | reverse complement strand
ATGATGGAACTTGCAAGATACCCTACTGGAAACTCCAAGCTTCTTGACTTGTCAGATTCGAAACCTGAACTTTGCAGAACGGATAGTTTTGAGCTTCGGAGACGCATTCTAAGCCTATCCATGCCTGAAGCTCGGAGGCTCGGAATAGGGAAGAGCATTCTTCACTACTTGCGCAGGAACGTCACAAATGACCGCACGTTCAAAATCTATCGGCCAGTCCGAGAGAAGTTGAGGCAAGCGGGGCGGGGTCCCCAGTGAAGAAGTTTTTCCTGAGTTTATCGATCTTTCTTTTCATAGCGCCGTCATTGCTCAACATTCCTGAAAGACCAGGTGAAGACAGATTTCTCATGCAGATCGGCATCGAAAACTTGGACCAAGATCTGGCAGTGTTGAGGACCAGGTATTTCTACACAACCGTTACTCTATTTGAAAGAAAACCTACGAGAATCTACCTGTTCTACAGAGATCCAAACAAGCAGTCAGACTACTTGGGTGGCGATTCAGTATTCAGGGAAGATCTGATGGCCGAAGTATGGAACAGGTCAATCGTGACCTTGCCTGAAAAAGGTGCTCGCCTTTGGGATTGGCCCTTGGTGGTGACAGGTGAATTCCCAAATGAGAGATATTCATTGATATTCATTGTCGGACTGAACACTACTGCAGCATTTGGTACTACCACAATCAGTCCAGAACTGCCCGACGCATTTAAAAAGGACTGGAGCGTCACCACGGAGCTCTCTCCAATCAAACCATCGACGGATCAACTTGGTGTGGCTCAAATCGACTTTAGCCGATTCAGGTATGAAATCAACAAGTGCGTAGATTTCTACCGGATAAGCGTAGTATTCTCAAGAACTGAGGCCCAGACATGGCGCTTTAATGTCTACTGGTATATCGCGGGCGGGCTGTTCGCAACATTGGCAGTTGCGCTTCTCCTTTTCCGCCGGCTGAGTCTGGGCGAGATCATTGCATTGAGTGTTGGTATCTTAGGATTTGCAGCAGAACGCTGGGTGTCCTTAACAAACGATTTGGTTTTTCCTCGAACAAGGCGACAGTTAATTGAATCATCATACGTAGGGATACTTCTCTTGACGATGGTGTGGCTACTTGCCGCAATCTTTCTAAAGACACGGTCTAGAGAAAAAGGGGGATTTCCACCGATAGACGCGAGTCTTTGGCAGGAGATCGATCTACCTAGTGGACCTCAACGAGCTTCACTTCCTCGTGTTGGAACTCTATTCGTCAATTATGGTGAAAGTCTTCTGAAACTCAAGGTGATCGCCACCGTTTTTCTTGGAAACGAAGAGATCAACGGTGTTACGGGTGATGTTCATGGGTACTATTCTGGTAGAACAACGATAGAGATGCTTCCAAAGTGGAGGTTCT
>CAZJUU010000178.1:0-2515 GCA_964549295.1 uncultured Candidatus Bathyarchaeia archaeon | reverse complement strand
GTGCAGCTCGATGTACAGGCGGCTGATGAGCAGGGTAAGAAATACAAGCCATTGTATTACTGTCATACGTATGACAGAAAGAAGAACGAATGGTTTCTCGAACCTACTAGATGCAAAGACCTGATCAAGAAAGAAAAGCGCGCGCTACTGGAGTAGTGAGGCATTAGTTATGACCCATGATTCCATCTGGACTGAGGAGAATCTGCGCAAGGAGCAGATAAGGGCCACACTTGCATCAAGCGCGATTGCATTATCGTACTACCTGAAGCAAGCGTTTGAAAGCACATTGGAGGTTCTGGTTCCAGATCTGCTCCGCATAATCTTGCCAGACAGGTTAGACGTTACTAACTCCGTTGTTACGTTTTTTTGGCATCTACGTGCTAGCGGCTGCTGTCTCAATGACTGATGATATGTTTGAGATGCAATTGTCTTGGGGGAGAGAAGAGAGAAACGTGATCCGATGGACCGATTTCTGTGACCTTGTAAGATCCATTGGTCGTTTTTTCTACTTCCTTGGGGCCACATTCCTGTGCCTAGCGGGGGCTCTGGTTTTCTTGCCCATAATCTCATCTGCAATTGCTTTGTTAGTCATCTACTGGATTGCCGCATATGTCAGACGAAAGCGCACGCGCCCTTTCTCTGGCGAAGCACACAGAGGATCAAAGCCAAGATTAACGCAACAGCAAGATGGGGGCTTGTGTACTGCTCATTGGCCATCAGCGCGCGAGATGAGACGGCGCGTGCTGCGCGCACACCTGACGTAAGGAACAATCAGCAGTTTTCGTCGTCGTTCGTTTCGCTGTTGAGAACAGTTTTGGTGTGTGTGCGCACCATCTGTAGCACGCACGTTATTTTGTTCCATAACTAACGCCTTCTGGTCGAGGCAAACAATTTAGACAGGCAACAATAGAGCTAATTATCAGTTAACTCCGGGCCAGGAGTGACATACCACTTGCAGCCAAAAACAGGCAAAGTGCCTCTACGAAACGAGTTCAACCTCAAGGATTCGCGATTAAAGAAATCCTCGCATTGGAAATGGTCCGAGTTCATCGAAGCAACAAAGCAAGTTTCCTACGACTTGGATATTCCTGAAGAAGTAGTAAATGTGGAATCGGATTTGTACGAACCTTATTTCTTCTATACTGCCTCAAGTCAAAACGAAAAGTTGCCAAATTTCACCTTCCAAGTTGACTACACGTGTAGAGCAAGGGATGAAGGAAAACCCCAGCTTTACGCCACCTTGGAGATTGACTTCGAAGATCATACACCAGCCTTCTATATGCAAAATGCTCTCGGCAACGGTTCATATCCACCCGACTCCCTGACTAGGTGGGCTGCTTGGGCAGTTCATCAATTTAACTTGAAACACAACCCTACAAATCTTGAGAATCTTTTTGGAGAAACCTCCATTCGCGTTTACGGCCTTCCCCATTATTCACATCCTACTATCACCGAAATGCAGCTCCTTATGTGGGGTCTACGAAAGGCGGTGTCGCAAGTAACAGTGCATCGATTTCGGCATCTCCGAGAAGATGACTGGTATCGTTCCTACAGTTATGCCATCTGGGCACGTACAGAGTATCATGGCCATTGGGTCTTCTTTTACGAAGCCGGCGGGCTCGACAGTGGCGAAGCACACCGAGACTTGAAGACAATGGAGCAGCTCATTCTGGGTCTCGGAAAGCGTGCCAACGTAAGGAATCATGACATAGAATCAGCCATTCTTGAACGCTTCCTGTTGAAGAGGTGTGAGGGATTCGAAAGCATAATCCGCGATTCAGATCTGCCGACAGCTCATTGTCTAGCACTTGACGGCGGGCTCGAAACTACTTTTGGTCTAGAATTTTCCAAGCACATGCGTAATATAGAAATGTCTTATGAGAACGAGGATTATGCTACTTCCTTGAGGGATCTACGCGTTGTGATACAGGAGGCCCTTGAGCAAATTGCAGAACATCGCAGGGTAGAGATTGCTAACATCTCACATCCTAATATTCCCAAGCTCGCCCAAAGACTAAAAGACGCCAACGTTTTAGACGAGCTACTTCTGCCTTGGTTTTCTGCATTTACTTCCATTGCTAACTTATCATCGCATAGATTGTTTCCGAGTAGTGACGATTTGAAAGAGCCAGTCATGCGAAGGAGAGTTCTTACATGCTTTGCAATCGGAAGGCAACTACTAATAGAGTTAGAGGCTTGTG
Organism: uncultured Candidatus Bathyarchaeia archaeon; assembly: GCA_964549295.1. GTDB lineage: Archaea > Thermoproteota > Bathyarchaeia > 40CM-2-53-6 > CAVXDP01 > CAVXDP01. The sequence goes on along the minus strand of CAZJUU010000178.1, from coordinate 314 downwards.
CCACAAAGAGGGAGCAACCACAAGAGAGAGACCAACCTGCGCCACCAAGATCACAATCCTAAGTCTTTGCAACCACTAGCGATCGTAATCAGAAGTGTATATCATGTGTGTGCACCAGAGAGTGCGGCCGGCTAGATTTGAACGCTGGAATCGGCCATTCTCTGCGTATTTCATTGACATCTAATCTTAGATACAGAAAATTCCCGAATTCATGAAATTCAATTATGTAGTGGTGAATACGGTCAAGTCCGCCAAAAACCCTATCAGGGGCCCTTCCTTGGCTGGCGTTGCCAGTGTCGTCAAGCACCAAGTCA
>CAZJUU010000177.1:0-3930 GCA_964549295.1 uncultured Candidatus Bathyarchaeia archaeon | reverse complement strand
CGCTGATCGCTCTTGGTGGTTTCGGCCAGTTCCTTGAATGTGATCCTGCTGTTGGCGAGCATCTTTTCTAGGATCGTCAGATCTAGTGAATCTACATCATACTGCTTCGAAGTTCTGCTCGGGTTGGGCCTGCGCACAGTTCATCCCTCCTGAGGAACGATCATGCAACTCGATTACATAAAGGTTTGGTATTTGTGCCTCTTTCGAGCAGTAATCCATAAAAAGATGCTGTTGGATATCAATATCCTTTGATCCAAAGGTTGTTGAAGCCGGTTGAAACCTGATGGAACAGTCCCGTTGGACGTTCACGACTTACCAACTTGGCTTGACCAACGCACAAGTCCTATGCTCCGTAGATTCAGACAGGACTCCTGGACCCTGCTGAGAGAGATCGACGGAGTAATGTCGAATGTGAAAGCGGTGACGCAAAGACTCGCCTGCAGCAGGCATTCTGATTCCGCGGCTCAGAGCCAAGTGCGGTATGCTGAACGGCTTACGGAGAAGATCTTGTCTTCGTTTGATAGAATTAAACTTCCAGACATCTTGAGTTTTGGCGATGTCCAAGACGCATACAAGGAACTGCTGCGGGCTCTTGAAAGCTCAACCCATGCAGGTCGAATCACAGTCCCTCACTTGAACTCTGGCTTCAAGTCAAAGATCATTGAACTCGATTCTGAGTTCAAGAGGCTCCAAGGCTTATTGTTCAAGCTGGCTCAGGTTCTTAGGAGCAGTCAACCCGTTGCTCAGCAGATAGAGGCGGTTCGTAGAAATGCCGAGCGGGCGGCTGAGAGTCAAGAGAGAGCGCGGCAAGTGAGAGCGGAGACGCATAGGGTTGAGGAACAGATAGCGCAACTCAATCTGCAACTGGCCGAAATAGATTTACAGCTGGAGAGGGTGCGAGGCGAGGATTGGTTCAAGGAACTCCAAGAAGTTCAAACAGAGATCAGGGAGATCGAAGGAAGGTTTTCAAAACTTTGGAGCCAGTTCAACAAGCCGCTGAAGAAGCTGCATAAACTCGTCGACGAAGGCAAAGTTTCACTACGTCGGGAGAGCCTGATCGCTCTGAGAACCTTTGTTGAGGATACCACGTACGCATTTCTTAAGAACACCGATCTGACACATGTTTTGTTGCTACTTCATGATGTCCAACGCTTGCTCGAAGACGGCAAGATTATGTTAGAGAAGCGGAAAAAGACGAAAGCGCTAGAAGCGATTAGAGTCGCCCGGGACGGCTTTCTCAAGCAGATACGTGAAGAATTCGAGCATCTTCGACAAAGAGAGAGACAGCTCATATCGGGCTCTGAGGCTAGCGGGTTCACTCAAGATGTTCTGAAACTGGAGGTCTCAAGAAGAAGGGTTGAAGCCGAGATTAGCGAGCTGGAGCAGTCGAAGATGAGGCTTCAGATGAAAATGTCCGAACTTCAAGCCGGATTGAAGGGATTATCACGCAACATCGAGGAATCAATACGCGCTCTACTTGGGGTGGACGTTTCCATACTAGCTACTCCGTGAGCCGCTAAATCGTTCCCTAGCTCTGCGGATGACAACATATGATATTCACCCTCCAGTGTGGTTCAAGTTGTATGCCCGTTGGAAGCGAGGATTCTGTCATAATTAGAACAAACGATATATTGAAAAGTTCTGTCTTCCTGCTGGCAATCGGATACATCGTGTTCTTCGCTTGCCTCATTCTTTTCATTACGTTCATTGAGATCGAGATGACGATTAATCAGGAGATCGCAATATGCTTAGGATTTATATTCTTTGTTGTTTCGATTTGGCTGGCTTTCATAGGGGGCATCTTGAGAAGCGTTTAACGGGGCTACTTTTTGATGACGAGAATTTTCAACAAGAAATACTGGCATGCTATGACTGTGGATGAAGCGGTTCAAGCCCTTGAGTCGAATCGAGATGGTCTAACAGCTGAGGAAGCAAGGCAAAGGTTTGCAGATCTTGGTCCTAACGAACTCAAGACGGAAAAGAGGACTTCCCCAGTGAAGATTCTCGCAAGCCAGTTGAAGAGTCTGCTTATAGTGATACTTATCGTTGCAATAGCGATTTCACTTTTTCTTGGTGAAGTCATCGACGCAACCGTTATAGTTGTGATAGTTGTCATTACTGCAGTTCTTGGTTTTGTACAAGAGTATCGGTCTGAAAAAGCGCTTGAAGCATTGAAGGGCATGCTGAGCCCAAAAGCGTCAGTTCTCAGAGACGGAAAAGAGACGGAGATTGATGCAAAAAAGATCGTCCTTGGTGACATAATTCTACTCAGAGAGGGAGACAAAGTACCAGCCGACGCTAGACTGATGGATACAGCCAGACTCCAACTGAACGAAGCATCACTGACTGGTGAATCGATGCCTGTAAACAAGACAACTTCCATCGTTCCTGATAGATCGGCTATGGCTGACAGATCGAACATGGTTTTTTCCGGAACAGTGGTTACTTACGGTCGTGGAAAGGCGGTTGTGGTCTCCACAGGCATGAATACAGAATTTGGAAAGATTGCTGGACAAGTGTCGATAGTCACTGTTGAGAAGACCCCTCTCGAACGGAGAATGGAAGAGCTTGGTAAATGGCTAGGCTATCTATGTCTTGCTGTCGTCGCTACAGTTGTTGGGATAAGTGTTCTGAAGAAGCTTTTGTTTGACGGCGCGGTTGGAATGGATTTTGGATTCGAGATGCTTCTCTTTGGAGCGGCTCTTGCCGTCGCTGCCGTTCCAGAAGCTCTCCCCGCAATTGTCACTGGAAGCTTGGCCATTGGGATGCGCAAAATGGCAAAAAGAAATGCGCTTGTCAGAAAAATGTCAGCTGTTGAGACACTGGGTTGCACTACGGTCATTTGTTCAGACAAAACGGGGACACTAACAAAGGGGGAGATGACGGTACGAAGCATATATTTCTCAGGCGGTTTCGTCGATGTGAAAGGTGTCGGCTACGAACCGAAAGGTGAGCTTACAGGTTCGACTCCGGAAGCCAATGAGAGCAAAGCCTTTTCAAATCTCATGAAAGCTTGTGTCCTCTGTAATGACGCGAATGTTGTTTTAGAGAGTGGTAGGTGGCATATCAGGGGCGATCCAACTGAAGGCGCTTTAATTGTGGTAGCGTCAAAGGCAGGGTTCAGACGTGAAAATCTGAGAAAAGAGTACCCACGCGTGTACGAGCTCCCTTTCAGTTCCGAGAGAAAACGTATGACTACGGTTCATTCAACCAGAGATGGAAAGAAACTGGTTTTCGTGAAAGGTGCACCTGAAGTGATAGTGGAGAGGTGCATTGGGTTTTACGTACTTGATGATGTTCATCCCATGAGTGAAGACATGAGAAAAGGAATAGTTCAAGCCAACGTCAGAATGGCCGACGAAGCGCTTCGTGTTATTGCCTTTGCTTGCAAAGAGCTGCACGAGGAATCTTCGCTGAATGAAGATATCCTAGAGAATCATTTGGTATTCCTCGGACTTGCTGGGATGATTGATCCGCCAAGAGAAGAGGCGATTGAGGCTGTCGAAGCCTGCAAGAGAGTCAAGATAAAGCCCATAATGATAACAGGCGATCACAAACTAACCGCGGTCGCGGTGGCAAAACAACTTCGCATATACAGCGAAGGCGACATGTCACTTACCGGTCAGGATCTAGAGAACTTGAGTGAACAAGAACTTGCAGAGATCATTGAAAGAGTAACTGTCTACGCTAGAGTGTCTCCCGAACACAAGCTGAAGATAGTTCGCGCGTGGAAATCGAAGGGACATGTGGTCGCTATGACCGGAGATGGCGTCAACGATGCTCCTGCCCTGAAACATGCCGATATTGGCATCGCGATGGGAATAACTGGAACTGAAGTGAGCAAGGAAGCGGCCAGCATGGTGCTGACCGATGATAATTTTGCGACGATAGTGAAAGCCGTTGAGATGGGAAGATGGATCTACGACAACA
>CAZJUU010000176.1:0-3995 GCA_964549295.1 uncultured Candidatus Bathyarchaeia archaeon | reverse complement strand
AGATAGCTTCAAAGATGGCCCTCTTGATCGAATCTCTATTCTCAAGGGTTACATCGAATACTTCCACTCTAGCACCCATTTGGAATCTAGCGTGTATTCGGTCCTTTTCACGATGGTGGATGGTAGCAAGAAACGGTTTTGCACTTCGGAACGCGTCGTTGATGACTTGCACGAACTCGGGGCAGGTCAATTCCATCGGACCAACCTCATCAACTGCAACCATATCTACAGTCTCTTCATCCAACGACCTTCGAATTGATCCAACCCCAATTTCTATGAGATCAGTCGTATTGACTCCATACTTACCAACCTTGGGACCTTCACGCTGATCAACGTGAGCAAGCCATCCTCTCTCGCCTGTTGCTAAATCCATGATCTCAAAACCTACTCTACTGCCTCCTACACGAATCTCCCTGCTCACAAATCCTCCAATCTGCATTCCCAACGTTTTCAACGAGTCCACGACATCAAGAAAAATGGTTGTCTTTCCAACGCCTGGTCTTCCTGTAATAACAAAGACCTTTCCCAATGTCGTCAACCTAGGAGGTTTGGTATGTTGGCTCGGTCCTTAAGCCTATCATCGATACCTAAGTCTATAACATTGTAGATGTATATTCGAGGCACGACTGAGGGGCAAACCATATTCCAAGATACGAAGCTGGATCTTGTTGAGGTTCGAGAAGGAAGGGCTAGCGTACTTGTGCCGAGACAAGCCCTCAAAGGGAAGTTGAAGGGCTCGATCGTATTCTATAATCCACTAATGGAATTGAACCGAGACCTCTCGGTACTTGCTCTTGAGTCTTATCGCAAGAGCACATCTCATGACGTCACTGTTCTTGATGCGATGACCGGTTGTGGAATTAGAGGAATAAGATATGCAATGGAAGTGCAGAACTTGGCTTGTGTTGCGCTCAACGATATTCGGATGACCGCGTCAAATTTGGCGAGACAGAACGTTGAAAAAAATCGAGTGGAAGATCGTACCGAGGTTACGTGTTCTGACGCGAATCTCGTATTGGCTCTACACAGTCTACCTCACAACCGATTTGATGTTGTAGACTTAGATCCATTCGGTTCTCCTGCACCTTTCTTGGATTCAGCGGTCCGAGCTGCATCCGACAACGGCTTAATAGCACTCACAGCTACCGACATGCCACCTTTGTGTGGAATTCGTCCAAAGGCTGCACTTAAGAAATACGGTGGACGACCATTAAGGACTGAATACTGCCACGAGATTGGATTACGCCTTCTGGTGGGATCCCTTGTGTCCGCATCTGCGAGACATGACATGGGGATGGCTGTCAAGTTCGCGCATAGCACAGATCATTATTTCCGCGTCTACGCCACGGTTCAACATGGAGGAACAAAAGCAAGTCAGGCAGTGGACGAGATAGGATTCATAGCTCATTGCTTTCACTGTCTACATCGTGAAGTTTCAACTCGAGTAACGAGTATTGCGCCGAATTGTAGGATATGCGGCCACCGAAATGCACTCGCAGGTCCTCTATGGCTCGGAAAGCTTCATGAAAAGGAGTTTTGTAGACAGATGCTTGATCTTGTAAATGCAAAGCAACTTGGAAAGAGAAATCGTATCCAACGTCTTCTTGGAATGGTTCTTCGAGAGATTGAGAATGTTCCAACCTATTATAGAGTCGATAGACTGTCCGACAGGTTTCAGACTCGAACGCCAAAACCGGAAACGGTGGTGAAGAAGCTTCAAGAAAAGGGATACTCGTCATCCCTAACGCACTTTCATGGATACGGTGTAAAGACAGATGCTGACCCGAAAATTCTCGAACAGATAATCAGAGAGTTATCCCAGAAACCCTGTGCCTAGTAGATATATCTCTGAGCTTCTCGCTCTGCTTGCAGATGGTTTGATCAGAGCCACATTCCTGAATGCCTTCTGGACCTCATTCTTGAACTCGTCTAACTCTGGTCCGTGAAAGAGTTTGACAAAGAAGTTCCCCCCCTCGACAAGCAGATGTTTGGCGATCTCAAACGACGTCTTTGCCAGGAATATCTGTCGAGCATGATCGACCTCCCACACACCAGAGATATTGGGGGCCACATCTGATAACACCACGTTAGCCTTTCTACCCACAACGTTGGATATTGCCTCAAGAGCTCCATTTTCAGTTATGTCAATGGTCTCGGTGTAAACGTTCTCATATGGCAGAGGGTCTATCGACTCCAAATCAAATCCATAGACCCACCCACTGTAACCGACAATCTGTCTCGACGCCTGAAGCCAACCGCCTGGAGCTGCTCCAATATCCACTACGCAATCACCAGCTCTCATGAAGTTGTGTCTTCTAATGGTCTCAAGTAATTTGAAACTGGCTCTGCTCCGATATCCACGTCTCTTAGCCAACTTGTAGAATTGATCCTTCCGTCGCATTCGTATCCAAAGTTGAGACGACTTACGCTTTCCCATTTTGCAAACCGTAGACGCCAGATTGCGATTAGGGAGCAATTCAAACAAGATTCAGGCGTTCTCGTAGGACAAATCGGCAACAGGATTCATGAACTCAGGCTTTTGCCAGCCCCTCTGTCATGTTCTCAAGCCATTTCGTCAATCTCTCACATTTGTTGGGGTTCTGAACCGCGGATTGCCCGCATCTACTTTCGATATCACAGAAAGCACATGGAATATCCATTATTGAATCTATTCTTGAGAATTTGAGTTTCGTCAAAACCCTGTAGGTCCATCTGCCATCGTGAAGCTCTTTCCTTCTTTCGATCAACCCCTTCTTCTCGAGTCTAAGAATTGTCCGAGAGCCTTCACGGCTGTCAGCCTTTACCTTTTTCCAAAGTTCCGATTGTAGAATCCCCTCATCTTGCAGGTTTCTTATTATCTCAAGTATTTCTTGCTCTGACGGACCCTTTTTTTTCGGCATTAGATATCAGCCATCGATGACCAGATTTTGAAGTTAAACAACACAACCATGTTTCAGTTCTAGGAATTTCCCGATGCATTGATAGAGTACAAAAAACGGACTATTAACCCTGCTCCACGCAGTGACGACAAAACTGCCCTCGTTATCTGATTCTGGATCCGTTGGATACATCCCTGTCCAGTGACAGTAAAGAGACTTTGCCATCATCCTCAGCAGCCAAGAGCATTCCTTGAGATGATTCACCGGAAAATCTTGCCGGTTTCAGATTCGCCAAAAATACTACTTTCTTTCCCTTCAACTCCTCAGCCGAGTAATAGGGAGCTAGCCCCGCCACTGTTTGTTTGGTTCCCAAGCTTCCCAAGTCGACGAGAATCTTGTACAGTTTCTCAGTTCTCGGTACACGTTCCACACTAACTACGGTCCCTGTGCGCAAGTCTAGTTTCTGAAACTCTTGATAGGATATCTCAGACAAGAATCATAACCTCTGCATCGACCAACCCGACTAGATGGCTTATATTCTTTCCTTAGACTTCAGTTGGGCTGGAAAGGCTTTTCTCTTTGAGCCGGGAAGAATGCGAGGCCAGTGGTTCTTTTGTCAGAAGCGCACTTGACCATTCAACCACTTGGAAGTAGAGTCAACGTCCCGGTTGGAAAGAGCATTTACTCAGTCGCTAGATCAGCCGGAGTTGCCAGCGAGGCTTTCTGCGGAGGAAGAGGCCTTTGTGGCAAGTGTCGAATTATCGTCCGTGAAGGAAGAGAGCTCCTCAGCGGTCTGACAGATTCCGAAGCAAAGTTTCTTTCCAAGACTGAGATTAAGGATGGATATAGACTCGCTTGCGAGACGACGATCAGGACTCCGGGAAATCTCATAGTAGAGATCCCTAGTGAAAGTCAGGTTAGACGCCAACGTTTATCCGTTCTCGGAATTGAGAGGAAGACCTCTCCAAAACCCTCGGTTTCAAGACATGTGGTGCATGTACCTGCCGCTACGTTGGAAGATGTTGGCGCCGACCTAGAACGGCTTCTGAATGGTTTGAGAAATACACACCATCTCGAAAACGTGTCAGTTGATTATGAGGCACTGAAGAAACTGCC
>CAZJUU010000175.1:0-3996 GCA_964549295.1 uncultured Candidatus Bathyarchaeia archaeon | reverse complement strand
TCCAATGGATGCATACAAGTGTGAATGTGAACTCTATCATGAGTACGATCCTCCTGACAATCAAGTTCACCCGCAGTACCTTCATACGCTAATTGGCGTTGTCCGATTCAAGGTTGTGCTTGGAGTTAAAGCATTTCTAGGGTGTCGGAAAATTCCACAGATGAAGTCCCGGGCTTAAGTCCTTCAGCACCTATTCATATTTCATGATGGAAACAAGAGTTTCTATCTTGTAGTTGTCTTGCTAGCAGGGCCAATTCCTATTCTCTGACAGATGACACGGAAAGTCAACAAAAGAATCATGGAAACCAAAGATAATAGTGCGAGCTTAGTGCCAAGCGAAGGCCTAACATAGATTTGCCAATGCTCTCAAGTCTTCTTACCTTCTTTCGCGTAGTAATCATATGCCGGTTCCCTGTAAACGTAGCAGATCACGCCACCTATGATAATCAAAATCGCGCTTCCAGCCACCAATTGCGTTCTGAGATCTTGTATTCCTATAAGGCCTACACTCAGGCTGAGAAGTATTGCTCCGACAATTATGCCTCTCATCCCGGCTTTCGTAAGCAGTCTCTTGGAAGCGAAACTATAGCATTCGAGAGCCTCTAGGGCACAAACAATACCCACAACCAGTACCACCAGTGTAACAAATGTCACTACCCTAAGTGTGAACGGATAGATCGTGGCGATGGGAATCATAACGATTGTGCTTACGAGGCTAATGACTCCGCCTATCAGAAAGAAAGCGGCTGCCAGGTCAAGTAGGCTTCTTTTCAAAATCGCTTCTTTCGCCAATATTTATACCTCGGAAAGAGCACGAGATTGACTCTCAATATAAGAATGCTGTTCGCACGACGTTGCTAGAGCGGTAACCCTTCGAGATAAGCAGCCTAAGAAAATCTCAGCGATCTTGTCTGCAGTATTCTAGTAACTTTCGCTTGCGGTTCGATGAGAAACTTTCTCTGCCAGATCACTGATCGACATTTGCTTCACATCAAAATTGTCAGAGAGAGCGCCAACGAAGTTGCGCAATACTTCGAAGTTACTTGGCGAGCAATACCTGTACTCATCTCGCCCATCATAAGCATCAAAGAATTCCCAAGAGTGAGCCAGTACAACCAAGTGGGGATGGACTCCAAGACTCTGTTGAATTGCAACTATGCCCGAGGCAAATTTCACGCATTCCTGACTTGACATGTCAGAAAGCGTTTTGAGATTACATACTCGAAATCTGAAATGTGGAATTAGAAACGTGCAACTTAACTCTGGATGTGGATCCGCTGATACAGGGATCCTGACGAGGCCCCTAGGTTCACCTAGGTGCGGAACAGGGAGAGCGCCATTCTGGGAAGGCAAAGAGGAATCGACACGGAATCCGTGGTGGGTCAACAAATTCATTGTTTGTCGGTCGGAAACTAGATTTGGCGCACGGAAGGAAACGGGTGATCTCAGTCCGGACCGCAGAAAAAGTTCTTTGCATTTCTCTAGGAGCGCTACCTTTTCCCGGAGAGATATCGGTCTGTCTCTAAGGTACCATTTCGCAGGTCCCCAAAGTTCATGATGATATCCATGGAGTGCGATTTCGAAACCACGATTTTCAAGGGATTGGAGAATTCTTGAATTCTCTTCGATTAAGCAGCCTTCAATGAATATTGTGCTGTTAGATGAAAGATCCTCCAGATTGCTGAGAAAATGGTTCACAGAGATCGAACTGCCTGTTACGCGTCGACTTCCGTACTCACATTCCACGTCGAAAGTAACAGCAAGATAGAGTTCTCGTTGAGATAGTTTGACTTCCATCAAACGACGAAGCTTTCTAGTTTTCAGATATGTCCCAAACATATTGTGAGGCATACGAGGGTCCTTAGCCAAGTCGGCAATTCGTGCAAGCGCGTGGGGTACCATGATAAGGCACCGCTTTCTCAGATGTCCAGTCATCACCGCATCGTTTCGTCATATACATTGAGGGTTTTGTCAGCTATCACATTCCAGTCGAAGCTTTCAACTGAACGTCTGCCCTCCAGACCCATGGCTTCTCTTTTCTGATCATTTTCAAGCAGTTCGATTATTCTGTCAGCCAGTGCGCTTGGCTGATTAGGCTCGACGAGAAATCCACTAACACCGTCTTTGACGAGAGTCAAGACTCCTGAACCTGGCACTCGTACCGCAACGACTGGTAGGCCTGCTGCCATGGCTTCCTTGGTTGCGATCGATTCGCCTTCCATCACGCTGGGCAAGACGAAAAGTGTAGACTCCTTGAAATAACGCGCCGTCGCCTCATAGGTAGCTGTGACGCCGGTAAGGGTGACAGCATTATCCAACGACAACGCATTGACTAGTTTCCGGAGGTTTGTATACTCGGGTCCGCCGCCCACGATCTTCAGTCTAGCTCCCGGGATCTCACTCAGAAGCATAGCAAATGCCTTGATCAGGATATCTACTCGCTTGAAATGAACAAGACGTCCCACATACAAGATCTGATGCGGCACCTTCTCAGCGTGAGTTGAGTTCAAGAGCTGAATATCGATTCCGTTTGGAATGACTGTGATTGTTTCTTCCGAAATCCCAAGCGCAAGTAGCTTTCGCTTGCATTGCGGTGAGACTGCTATGATTCGGCTATGAGGAAGTTTTGCTGCAACGACGGTGGCGAAGTGCCCCAGTAAGCCCCACATCACGGATCGTTGGGTATCAATCCATCCGTCAAGGCCGTAGACATCATGAAACGTTGTTACCAATGGCGCTCCTTGCATACAATGGACCATCTCGCCCGGATACACAGGAAAGTAGGTGTTGCAGTGAATTAGATCAGGTCTCAATTTTGCCGCGTTTTTCATCGTCTTCAGGGCGTACAAGAAGATCGGGAGAATCACCCTTCGCGCTCCGCCAGTGTTCGGATCTCTAGTCAGACCAACCCTGATTACTCTTACCCCATCAATGAAGTCTTCTTGGAGTTGTCCAGGAAAGCGGCAAGTAAGTACGGACACATCATGCCCCCGTTTAGCCATCCATCTTGATGTCTCGTAGAACTGTTTCTCTCCTCCACCCCAGACACCTATGCCGTGTTTCACGTCTGGATAGATCTCTGTTATGTACAGAATTCTCATACTGGCACCAAATGTTCGACAGCTGCAGAGTTCTTGGATTGTAGCAGGCATTTGGGATTTGAACATTCAGCTTCCGAAGTGCATTCATCATGTGGATTGTCAAATTCAACTCCTTCCAGTCTGGAACATGGAGCGGGACATCGTCTGATTTGCTCTAACAGAAGTAGAGACAACGTAGACTCCAATCAACTCATCGTTGCCTCCTGTGATTTCTATTCCCGTCGAGTTTTGAGCAACAATACGAATCTTCTTAAGAATACTCGGCCGTTTGACATCAGGAGCTGATTGATGCTCTTCAAGGCTTCACCTTGCCCTTGGCAACTCTGCTATCGTGGAAATGAGGTGACAGAGCTTCTGTCTCGGGTTTTGCCTACGCGACGGAGGCTAAGACCTCGCAATCAAGTTCGAGAACTAGAATCCTGCATGCACGCAGACAATTGGTTCTTGATGTTGCTGCGAAATATGTGGTTTCAAAATCCATTCATTATCCTGTAAAGAACCAAGCAAGAGCGAACTATTTGCTGCTGGGAACGTTTCGATAGCTTCGCAGCGAAAAGGCAACGTTTATATGATTTCGGGTCGCGTGATTCGTTTGGGCATTTAGCTGAATCAGCTACTATGCCCAATCATTTACTGCTGCCCGCAATTTCCGGCGGCGGCGTCAACTGGACGAGCATGGGCTCTCAGCCCTTGGATGAAATGTTGACCTCCAATTGCGGGCATAGCAATGAGGACCTGAACAAACGAGGGTTAATGTCCCTTTGAAGCTTGGGTCTGATTGAGGCTTGCAGTATCCTGCCAATCTCCAGTCTATTTGAATGAGAATTGGCTGTATTTCTAATCGTTCCAACTCCGCTTGATCCTGGCGGACCCAACTGCTATCGGGGTGAGATTA
>CAZJUU010000174.1:0-4054 GCA_964549295.1 uncultured Candidatus Bathyarchaeia archaeon | reverse complement strand
TTTGAACCCGCGGCTTCCGCGTTTTTCTTTTACGATGCGAACGCGGCGTGTATACTGACGACTTCGGAAGTCGTCATTCATACCAGACTGAACTACCGGCCCATCAATACTTCTGTGATGTTGGCGTGAGTTCTCCCGGTTGAGCGAATTCATTGCGATTCGTCGAAATAAATCTTAATAAGAGTAGTATCTTCATCCGATAAACGGGGCCGGTAGCTCAGCCTGGTCGAATCTGCCGCGTAGGCGATGCCAAAGAGCACACGGCTGATATATGCATTCATACATGGAGACCGTGACCGTCTCCACGATGGAGCGGCGGCAGTGGTCGCCGGTTCAAATCCGGTCCGGCCCACCATAACAGATTCAGAAAAGATGCTGGTTCTGATGGCTTCTATGCGGCTTGATTTCTCGGGTGGGATTCGCGATCAAATCTAAGAGATCTCACAGCCTAGACTATGCATGATGCAGAGATTGAAACATCGGCAATTCACATTCTCTTGAAGTTATGTGTGGAAACGTAAAACCCTTTATCCACCCTTCTTACAGGTGTTGCTGATTCAATGGATGGCTAGTGAGAGATTACATGCCAGAAAGAGCGATTGAGACTCACAATCTGACTAAGGTTTTCGGTCGAGTTACGGCTGTTGACAATTTGAGTTTCGATGTTAGTGAGGGGGAACTCTTTGGTTTGCTTGGGCCAAACGGTGCGGGAAAGACTACAACTGTACGCATGCTCTGTACACTGCTTGAACCGACGAGTGGCAGCGCGACGATTGCAGGTTGCGATCTTGTGCGAGAACCGGATGAAGTTAGGCGACAGATAGGAGTCGTATCGGATGGTGTGATGCTGTACAAGGATTTGTCGATTGAGGAGAACTTGAGGTTTCTCAGCAAATTGTATGATCTTTCTAAGGAAGACACTGGAGTAAGAATCAGGGAATTGGTGGAACTTTTCGATTTCAGAGAGAAGGCAAGTCGAAGAGTTGGGGCGCTCTCGTCCGGATGGACAAAGAAGGCGCTTATAGCAGCAGCGCTTCTTCACAGACCTAAGATTCTTTTCCTAGATGAGGTAACGTCGGGACTTGATCCTCAATCCGCGACTGCTCTCAGAGATTTCGCGAGGGCTTTGTGCGATCAAGGGGTAACTATAATGTGGACAACTCACTACATGAGTGAACCGGAAAGGATCTGCGACCGTATTGGTATTGTCTATGGAGGAAGAATGGTTCAAGTCGGCTCTCCAAGTGACTTGAAACGCAAAGTAAGTGAGTTATTGACTATCGAAGTTGAGACATCAAGCATTTCGAATGATCAGATTGAAAAACTTCGCACGATTGGTGAAATCTGTAGAGTAGAATATGAAAACCCCATACTGAGAATCAGCTGCGAGAGAGACGATGACCTCACAGAGAGAGTGACAAAGATCTTGCTATCGGAGGGGGTCAAGATCAAATCCATAGCCACAAAAGAACCCACACTTGAGGAGACTTTCATCAAATTGACTGGGGGCGAAGACGAGATCGATCGATTTCTTGAAAAAGCAAGCGGAAAGAAACAGTTGAACAAGCCCTCAAGCAAAGACCAAGCGACGAAGGCATAACTGGTAATGTCAGTGCGGAAGTTCATCAGTGACGTCATTGCAGTTACGGTGAACGAGTTTCATGTGTTGAGACGCAACCGCACTGCAATACTCCTCTCACTTGTTGTCCTGCCATTCTTTTTCACAGCATCTCTTGGAGCAGGAAGCGGTGGTGCAGGAACATCGTTTTCAGTAACCGCGGACGTTCCTATGGCCTTTGTCGACCACGACTTGACAACTGCTTCGAATCGTGTATATGGCATACTGTCCAGTTCCGGAGATTTCGACAACCTGATTCAAGGATACCAAGAGGATAACGCCATCGCTCTAGTTGGAACTGGGAAAATCTACGCAGTAATTATCGTTCCGGAAGATTTTCAGAATAGGCTATTCAACGATCAAGTTGCCCGCATAATAGTTTACGTCGACGACAGCGTTGACGGTCTGGGTGGTCAAATTGAGAGCAACATGTTGAAACATCTTAGAGACTTTGATCCTGAATTGGATGTCCAACCTGTTAGTCAAGGTGACACATCTCCAATTGAAATCGTTGGAAGAGGTGCCATTTTCTCAGGTTTCGACGTTGGCCTCACGATAATCCTCGGCTTGGTCATCATATTCGCCACATTCTACGAAATAGCCGGAGGAATCTCCAAGGAATCAGAAGATGGCACCTACGCTCGTCTACTTGTGAGCCCCACGAGTCTTGGAGCCATCATAGCGGGAAAGACGTTGTATGACTTGACTCTTAATGTCATACGCACGATGACTGTTCTTGGACTTGCAGTCTATGGCTATGGAGCGAGACCGAATACGGATATCTTCACGATCATTGGCCTTTCACTTCTTATGGCACTTTTAACGATGGGTTTCGCCTTCATTGTTTCAGCATTTGGATTTGGAGTCAGAGCGGTCATAATCTTTGAATTCTTTCTAGTGCTTTTCCTATTTGCTTTCAGCGGGTTCATCATAGATAGAGAACTTCTCAGAGGAGTCTCTAAGTCCATTTCTTACGCCTTGCCATGGGCGTACGGGATTGAGGTGCTGAAACGCGCGATACTTGTTGGACAACCGCTTTGGCAGATGACTAGCCAACTCATGTTTATTGTTGTTTCAATCATAGCGTTCTATGGTGTGGCTTACTATCTCCTTAGGTTTACACGGGAGAGGCTTGTTCTATGAAGAAGTTGGTGCAGGATTCTCTGACAGTTACCATCAAAGAACTCAAGCAGCTCTCTCGAGATCCTATTTCCCTCGGACTGACGATAATGTTTCCAATACTCCTGATCTCCATCTTCGTTGTGATAAGTCAAGCCTTTGGCGCATCTAGCTATGATGTGCCCATCATTGTAGCTGACCTTGACGGATCGTCCGTTTCGAAGATTCTTTTGGATAAGCTGACGATCTCACCTTTGGTGCGTGTAACTCAGTTTGCTCAGACAGAGGAGCAGGTTTCGCATGCTGTTGAATCAGGCGCAGCGATTGGAGGCATAGTAATCCCAAAGGGTTTCAGTGAAGCACTCCTTAACGGTCGACACACTTTTGTAATCCTGCAAACCGACAACTCGAAACTAACAGCGCCATTCCTTGTCCAAGCGGCTTTGAGCGGTGGCATTCAGGAAATGTTGAATGAGGCGGCTCTGACTGGTTATGTGGGCGTGCTAGCCGGTATCAAAGTTTCACAGATTGAGGTTATTACTCGACCGATTTCCGGGCGTCCCCCAAGCGGCGACCCATTCCTACCTGGAATGTTAGGCATGATAACAATACTGGGAGCCTTCGACGACATAGTCAACGCAATAAGTCGAGAACGAGAGAGAGGAACTTTTCCCCGTCTGGTCCTTACTCCTGTAAATATTCTGTCGATCTACTTAGGAAAGATGTCATCGACGGTAGTGCTTAATGCGGTACGGACTACGTTGATGCTCATCATCTTCACGCTGTCAGGTTTGATCATAAGAGGAAATCTCTTCCTAGTCTACTTGACGACGACACTGATTGCAGTATTTACATTGTCAATGGGTTTGGTATTCTCGTCGAGAATTCGCAGTTCATCAACGCTAACGATCCTTGAGATCGCTGTGACCTTTCCGCTCTTTCAATTATCAGGCGCAGTTACGTCACCTATGACGCTGGCTCCCGAGGGTCGTGCACTGGCTTGGTCTCTTCCTTGGACTTGGGGAAACGACGCGCTTCGACGCATTATCTTTTTGGGAGTTGGACTTGATGCCATATCGATCAACATAGTAGTCCTCTTAGTGAGCAGCGTTATCCTGCTGCCAATTGCGACCTTACTAGCCAAGCGGAGAATGTAGAGCTAGTGCCTAGGCTTCTTTCTATGCCCTACTCTTCCAGCTGCCAATATCGCGACAAAACATGTTGCAATGATTGGAATCGGTTTTATTTCGGGAATTGGTATGCCTGTCAGATTCAACACTATTGTGAATGCTCGGTTAACTTGGCCTGTACCCGCAT
>CAZJUU010000173.1:0-4093 GCA_964549295.1 uncultured Candidatus Bathyarchaeia archaeon | reverse complement strand
CGGAATAAATATTAGTTTTCCATTGTAATGTGTCGAGGAATCACGGTGATGAATCCTAGGAGTTTTGCTACGGCCATCAACTGCATGGATGGTAGAACCTACATTCGTGTGATTAACCACCTGAGAAAAAAGTTCGATCTGAATTACGTGGACATCATCGCAGAACCCGGGCCCGTGAGGATTCTTGCAGAAGGAAAAGTAGAGGACCTTGTTCAATCGATTAGACGAAGACTGGAGATCTTCAAGATTAGACAGAGTTCAAGGGGGAATTGGAATTGTTGGATATTATGACTGTGCTGGAAATCTCATACCGATGGGAGTGCAGATCATGCAGATGGAGCAATTAATATCAAGAATTAGATCTTGGAACATGAATTTGGAGATTATGGGTATCTGGGTTGATGAAGATTACGAACCAAGAGAGCTGAGGTGACTGCAGAATCAAGAGGAGTCGACTTATGAAGAATGTTGTTGGCGTGGATTTGGGTGGAACCAACGTCAGAGCTGCCGTTGGAGATGATGAGGGAGAGATAGTTGCACGCATGAACGAACGAACAGACGAGTTTTCAGGTCCATTAGGGATAAGCAGACAGATCAAACAAATGATTGACTCACTAGTGCGCATAGAAGATATCTGTTGCATCGGAATTGGCTCAGCTGGTCCTCTAGACTTGAGAGACGGCTCGATAGTCGGTTCTCCTCATCTGTCTTTTGACCGAATTCCCTTGGTGAAACCACTGAGAAAAGCATTCAAGGTTCCAGTATACTTGGCCAACGACTGCGTCGCAGGGGTGATTGCTGAGAAGAAGTTTGGACTGGGAAGGAATTGCAGAAACCTTGTCTATGTTACCCTGAGTTCTGGCATCGGAGCGGGTGTCTACGTTGATAATCATCTGCTATTTGGCAAAGATGGAAACGCTCACGAAGTTGGGCACATAACAATCGATCAGACAGGCAACCTATTGTGCGGTTGCGGCAAGAAAGGTCACTGGGAAGCTTATTGTGGCGGAGATAATATCGCAGATTTCGTGAAATACCAGCTCAAATCTAAACCTCACGGACAAGTTCAGAAAAGTGTGCTTGTGAATGCTACGCAGGGGTACATGCAAAGACTGTCTCCCAAAGGCCTTTTTGATCTTGCTAGAAGTGGAGACAAACTTGCATTGGATATTGTTCAAGAGATAGGAAGGCTCAATGCAATCGGTTTCGCTAACCTAGTGGAGGCCTACGATCCAGAATTGATTACCGTTGGTGGCGCCATAGCCTTAGCCAATTCAAAACTCGTTGTCGAGCCGATAAGACAGATGATCAGGCATTACTGCCTCAACAGGATTCCCAAGATCAAGATAACTCAACTGAGAGAAGACATCGTTCTCAAAGGTGCTATCGCTCTTAAGAATGTGATTGAACAGTGATCTGTCACAGCGTCATGTCACTGCGCCAGAAGAATTTGCGAGCAAGATTGAAATCAGAGAACTTGAGACTTGTTGCATCTCTGGTATCCGGATTGCCCGGGTGACAAATGAAAATGGTGAACAAATCTCGCGATGAAATCAGGTTGCGGAATATTGCACGTGGTTCTGGCATGATTGATCCTGAGATTATCAAAGTGAACAAGATCGTTCTGGGAGAATGGGTGCGATGGAAATGTCGATACGGTTGTCCAGACTACGGCAAATGGCTGAAGTGCCCTCCATACTCCCCTACTCCAACTGAAACCCGCGCCTTGCTGAAAGAGTACAAACGAGCACTAATCTTCCGCATAAAGCCCCAAACTGGATACGATGGAACTCATGTTGTGGGTAGTGTTTACAAGTCTTTGTTTGAGCTGGAACGCAAGATATTCCTAGACGGATACCGCAAAGCGCTGGCTTTCGGTGGCGGCGAATGCGACCTTTGCGAGACTTGCAACATTGAGTCGGGAATTTGCAGGAGACCTGAGGCAGCACGTCCCTCGATGGAAGCCTGCGGCATTGACGTTTTTGAGACGGCGACGAAAGCAGGCTATGGATTGTCTCTGCTCAAGAACAAGGAGGAACAATTCACGTGGTTCGGCATGGTACTTGTAGACTAGTCAGATACCGAGTGCGAGATCCTGCCTTCAAGGCGGGTTTGGCGGTCTTCCACTATGAGATGATATTCGTCACTGGATTCATGGCCCCTACGCACAGCTGTTCCCGAGACTGACTTTCTGAGCGTCTCAGTCGTCTTCAGCCTCTCGTCTACGATCTATCCCGAATATCTCACAGTGACCAAGATTATCAACGTCGCTCCAGCACTGTATCTAGATAGACGTCATTTCTGTTGATTCGAGTTATCCTGATGGACTGCGTGGGGCACTGAATCTCGCAAGCCATGCAGAACACACAATTTGATTCTCTTGCAGGATCCGATTTCTTCTCTGAGAGGGGATGCCCTGGCGTCTCGATCATTTCAAAGACGTTCACTGGGCACACGGCGACACAGACACCATCACCGTTGCAGAGATCCTGATCGACTGCAACATTTGTGCCATGAATTCCTAGCTTTTCGGGAACCGACACATCACCCCACACTGTGTGGCCGTTGTGTTCTCCATCCCTTCTTAGGTTCTGAGAAAACATCGGATCTATCGGCATCTCGTCACCACTCTGGATCTTGCCCCGTTGATCACTTCTATCGACAGCAGTTGAGAGTTTGTTCATAGTTCAGAAGCTAACTCAAAAGTCTTACAGGATCGGACAATGGACAAGCCTCATACACAGGCCATACATAGTAATGCCGAAATCTATTTGAAATCTCGAAGGCCCCGAAGCGTGCAAGACCTTCAGAATCCATTATTCATTTATCTCATATGGCAATTCTCATACCGCAGAAGCGCTGTTTTGTCTAGCTTCCGCCGAATCAAACTGTATCAAGACGGAGCATTCACCAACCGAAAACTGTTAAGCGACCAATTAGATACCCAAATATCAAGAGGGCCAAAGTTGAGATGATGGGTCAATGAAAATGGAGGAATTCACTAAACTTGAGGAAGAGTACGGCGCCCGCAACTATGAACCTCTTGGAGCCGTATTATCCAAAGGAAGTGGAGTATGGCTTTGGGACGTCGAGGGGAACAAGTATCTCGATTGTCTGGCGGCCTATGGCGCCTGCAATCAGGGGCATTGTCACCCAAAGATATTGAAAACCCTGATGGAACAGGCTCCAAGACTTACGCTGACTTCAAGGGCTTTTAGAAACGATCAGTTAGGTCCATTCTACAAAGAACTCTGTGAATTGACCAATTCTCACATGGTACTTCCCATGAACAGTGGAGCTGAAGCGGTTGAATCTGTTATCAAGGCAGTTCGAAAATGGGGTTATAGAGTTAAGAATATTCCTAGAGATATGGCTGAGATTATCGTATGCGAGAACAACTTTCATGGACGAACAATCACGATTATCGGATTCAGCACGGTGAGGCAGTATCGAGAGGGATACGGCCCATTCACCCCCGGATTCAAGACGATTCCATACGGAGACGTTGGAGCTCTTGAGAAAGCGATTACTCCAAACACAGTAGCTTTTCTAGTGGAACCGATCCAAGCAGAAGCAGGCATAATCATTCCTCAACATGGATACCTCAGAGCAGCCAAGGAGATCTGCAATCGCAACAATGTGATCATGATTCTGGATGAGATCCAAACTGGCCTAGGACGCACCGGAAAACTGCTAGCCGAGGAACATGAGGGAATCCAAGCCGACGTCACATTAATCGGTAAGGCATTGTCTGGAGGATACTATCCGATATCTGCTGTGCTTTCCAGCAAGGACGTGCTAGGTGTTTTCGCTCCAGGAGACCATGGAAGCACTTTCGGAGGAAACCCTCTAGCGTGTGCTGTGGCTAGAACTGCGCTTAGAGTCCTCATAGAAGAGAAGATGATTGAAAACTCAGCTAACGTCGGAAAATATTTTCTGAAGAGACTCTCTGAGATTCACAGCCCACACGTAAGAGAAGTCCGAGGCAAGGGCTTGATGATTGGTATGGAGCTCAATCCCAGCGCTGGAAGCGCCCGACGATTCTGTGAAGAAATCTTGAAGAAAGAAGTCCTTTGCAAGGAATGTCATGAGA
>CAZJUU010000172.1:0-4126 GCA_964549295.1 uncultured Candidatus Bathyarchaeia archaeon | reverse complement strand
TTTGATCTGCCTCCGCTTCTTCTGCAAGCGCTTCCGGCGTAATTGTTCCATTACCGGCAATGTATGCCGCTCCTCCTTGAAACAGAGTGTCTTTCGAGAATTCTCCAAGCAGATATGCCAGTTCGCCGTCCATTGCTCCGAGTGTTAGGAACCCAAGTCCGCCGGTCGTTCCTCCTATTCCATCCACGATCTCTCCATTCTCAACTGCGATCACTGCGTTGTAGCCGAAACCCATCTCGACTAAGATGAAAGAAGTCTGACCGTAAGGAATTCCGAGATGCTGTGACTGATCATAGATTCCTAGAACTGCACAGCATAGCTTGTCAGCAGTTCCCATATCGATCTTGTTCGCTTTTCTATACTCGGGGACCGTGGGCATGTGAACAACGCCTGGAATGAAATATGCATTGAATCCCTCGTCCTTGAGCATGTTAACGAGTTTCCGAAGCCCTTTGAGAACGCTGATCTTTAGGTCATCTGGTCTTACCAAGATAGTTAGAAAATGTTCTCTCTGCCCGATCTTGCTAATGTGAGTCAACGGCAAACCGTACCCTGAAGGCGCAACCACAAGGTCAAGGGGCATCACACTTTTCAGAACATCAATAACCGACCCCGGGTTCTCAGCTATCTGCGTTGACGGAATTGTGGCATCCAAGAAAACTTTGCCATCGTCGATTCCACATAGATCGAAACTGCGCGTACCCGGATCTATGCCAACAACCCTTACCATGCCATCTATCTCCAGACTGCCATATGTGTTTGAATAACCGTATAAGATATTAGATCTTAAATCCGAGCATCCACGAAAAGTATCGAATAATTGATAGTAGAACAAGGTTTGACTGAATATGCAAGACGCAATAGGCAAGATAGTAAATGGTGTATCCGTAGTTACATCAAAGAGTGGAGACAGCATAAACGGTCTCTCGGTCGCATGGATGAGCCAAGTATCCGTTGACCCTCAACTTATTATGGTCGCCATTGGAAAGAGCAAGTACACGCACGAACTCATCGAGAAATCAAATGCATTCGCAGTCAACATCCTCTCAAATGAGCAAATGGATCTGGCCAAACACTTCGGTCTCCAAAGTGGGAGAAAAGCAAACAAGTTCAACCACATAGAATACGAGACCAAAAAGACTGGTTCTCCAATTCTGAAGGATTGTCTCGCATACTTGGACTGTAGACTGTACAAATCACTCACTGCAGGAGATCACACCGTCTTCATAGGTGAGGTTGTGGACGAGGGTGTGAAGAGCGGAAAATCGCCACTTGTTTATGATGCCAAAGATTACTTCTGATCTTGCCAGTTGCTTTCTTGATATTCATCTTTCAAGATGCAGGAAACATGGAGATACCAATCACATTGAAAGATCTTCGCTACCAAGAAGCTTTTAGAGTCTATAGGCAAATAGTCTGGTCTGCTCGACGTTGTGCGGAGGCAGTGTCATGAGAGTTGGCAATGTTGAAATCGATGACAATGATTTTGCCGAAGCGTTCCCAATGTGGGCATCTAGGGCACTAATTACCGCTGATACTGAAAGATGGGCGAGAACGGCTGCCCAAACCTCCACGGGATTCGCATCCTCAATAATCATGTCTCCAGCCGAAGCTGGTGTCGAAGGCCCAATCGTTCCCCCGGAGAAGACACCAGACGGTAGAGTTGGAATCAATATTCAGATCTATCATAGAACAGGAATAGAACTGAAGCTCCAATTGCTTGGCCGCATTGGTCAATGCATTTTGACATGCCCCACCACCGCCTGCTTCGACACTATGCCTAAGGCTGTCAAGAGACTGAAGATCGGCCGAATGGTAAGAATGTTCGGTGACGGTTTCGAACAGAGAGACGTACTCGGTGACCGTAAGATATGGAGAATCCCAGTCATGGAAGGCGAGTTTATCATAGAAGACAAGTTCGGTGTTAGAAGAGCCGCGGCGGGAGGCAACTTCCTCATAATGGCGGAAAGCCAGAAGGCAGGATTGACAGCGGCCGAGAAAGCGGTTTCAGCCATCTCGACAGTCAGTGGAGTAGTCTTGACGTTTCCAGGAGGAATATGCAGATCTGGATCAAAGGTTGCGTCAAGGAAGTACAAGCTGAGAGCTTCAACCAACGACCCATACTGTCCGAGGCTCAAGGGATCGATTGAGAATTCGCTTGTCCCAGACGATGTGAACAGCATTTACGAATTGGTATTCAACGGGATAACACCAACACTTCTTAGAAGAGCAACCGCAAGAGGCATACGAGCCGCAGCAACAGTTCCAGGCGTCAGAAGAATTACAGCTGTGAATTTCGGTGGAAAGCTGGGGCCTATCCAGATCAAACTAAAGGAAGCGCTGGAAACAGAAAGCTGAAAGCATCTAGGTCAGTTCCGGTTTCAGGTAATCCTTGCCTCCGGCTTCTATTGACCCTATCAGTATCCTGTGATGAACCTCTCCATTTCTCTTGTCATGGACCTCTTCGAGTTTTCCGCAAGCCTTGATTCTTTCTCCAGGAGTCACCACATCAGAATACAAGCCCTCGTAAGTGACTATTTCTTTAACATCCGACACTACTGGTCCTTTGACAATCTTGACTGAGTTCACATAATAGATACCGGGCATGAAAAGTGAATCACTTGCATCAACTACTACAGCCTCAGCCTCAATAGTTCCCTTTGGCGTATAGATCTTGTCACCGTACTTCTCTTCGATCTCCTTCTCAACCTTTCCAACATGTATCGAATATTCAGTGCCTTCAAAAACACCTCGATTCCAGTGGCGCCGATATATCAATTCAACATCTTTTCGATCTAGTGGGTACAGCCACGCTCTCGAAGACAACCATCTAACGACGGCCGCGTCATCAAATCTCTGGAGCCCATGATCGCCACTGTCCAGCATTCTTTCGACCGCTTTCTTGACTTTGAGGCCGTTCTCTTTTCCATACACAATGAGGTCGATATCAGAAAATTTTGGATTGTGTATGTCCACAAGAACTGATCCTGTGACGCCAAACTGCGCCAGCTCCACATTACTCTCCTTAGAGATTATCACTGCAAGGTCAACCACTTTCTCTTCCAGACTATCAAGACTCTCACTATGCATCAAATTGGAAAGTCTAGATTCAGGATAGTATCTGATACTTATCGACTGTGAAGCGACCGCGGAAATTGTGACATGATACACATCTGAATAATACAGATATTGGGGATACATCTTCTCAAGATATGTAAGGGTGTCTTTGAGGTGGAGAGTACTGTAGAACTTCAGCGCTCGATCGTACCTTCTTGTTCCAGATCCCCAAACGCCATGCTTATACGGAAAATACTTGAGATATGCCAGAATCCTATCGAATGGATGAACGTCGCCGACCACTGTGAAAAGGAGTCTTTCAACCGTCTCAAGATAGTCCCTGTTTCTATAACCCCTTTCCACAAAATTTCCTCCAATCCTGAATCAAGATGCAACTGATCAAATTGAGAGTCGAACTGAGACTGAATTGAAAATCACTGTTGATCCAGAACTCGAAAGTCGAGAGATCAACTGGTGGATTAGATTCTAGGCTATATCTCTTCCACAGCCACCAGATCCCATCCTCGTTCGAAGGCCAGTTGCTCTGCGTAGTCTTCCGCCTGCATTGCATCGGGTGCCACGATCTTCTTTCCGTCTTTTCCCATGATCGCACTGAATTTTTCAACTATCATTATTGGAGTTCTTCCCGCAATATTCTTGCTAAACACAAACTTCCAAGTCTTGTCGGCCAAGCAGATCACCGTTCCTTGGAATGAGACAGAGATAGTTATTCTTCACATATATATCGTGTATCTTCAGGATGGGATAGGAATCGGTTTAACAGTGTGGATTAACAAAATTGTTTAGGTGATCTGTGTTAGATGAAAGTGCTTGGTGTCGTCGGTAGCCCTAGGAAAGGGGGAAATACCGACATTCTTGTAGACGAAGTGCTTAGGGGAGCGCAAGATACTGGTGCAACTGTGGAGAAAATCTTCTTGAACGGCTTGAGTATCAAACCCTGTCAATCCAAATGCAGCGACTTCTGGAGGAAGAACGGCAACTGCACAATAATGGACGACATGAGGCCATTGTACGGCAAACTACATAGCAGTGATGCAATTGTTTTAGG
>CAZJUU010000171.1:0-4155 GCA_964549295.1 uncultured Candidatus Bathyarchaeia archaeon | reverse complement strand
TCCGCAATCCCAATCCACCCTCAAAATGAAAACGGACGCTGACGTCCTCGGCCAAGCGCGTGCAGTTCAAGGACTGGCCATGTCAAAAGAATTAAATGGGCTTACGCAGACTTGGTTTGGTAGGAATTAACGCGCCTGAACGAGTATGTTCAAACTCTTAAGGAATGAACTCGAACCTTGTGCTGAAGTAGCGTGGATTTTCGGCTCATTCGTCGAACGTTTTGAGAAGAGCAACGACGTAGATTTGGCTATCGTGGTGGATAACAGAGAGAGCATAAGTAGAATACACTCGAAGCTACCGTCGCTTTCTGAAAAGATTGGCAAGAATGTTCACGTAACCTCTATCTTGCATCAAGGCGCTTTTGCCCGCGCTGAACACAACGATTATCTTTTGGCAAGCTTGCTGGTGAAGAAGAGATATGTGTTTGGAAACAGGGGACTCCTAGACGGTCTGGAGAATGAGGTCTTCGCGAGTAGACCTACGCAGGATTCAGTTCGATTCAATATGCTTGAGGGAATACGTGTCTTAGGCTATTCACTTGTATCGTTCGACAAATTTCGGGATTGTTCAAGGCGTCTGTCAAGAAGACTGTCAAGCAGCCTGAAACAAAGATCAAACGGATTGATGGACAACAGGCTAGATGACGTTCGCGTGGAGAAGGATGATCTACAGCACTACCTGGCTGAGACAGTCAGAAACATACCATTATCCTTAGGTTACCTGATAGCCGCGACAAGGATGAAGGAGTTGAATAGAACAGTTACTCTATCTGACATCGAACGGAGGAGTGACACGGGTGAAGGATGGCTATTCGATCGCGTTTATGAGTATTGCAGAGGAATCAAGATGCGTGATCACGAGGCATGTCCCTTGGAGGTTGAGAGATGTATCCGATTGACGTTACGTCGGTTTGAGAATTGGGATTATGGGACATGGTGGCCCGCAAGAATCGAAGCTGAAGTCCGAAGTGGCAAAGCAAGACTCTTTCCACCTTCTTTCCTAGAAGGGTTTCATTTCTTGCCGCACCTATCCCAGAAAGAAAGAGGGGCGGAACCTACTCTCGTAGCTTGAGAGTCCCTTCGCCCGGCACCGCGGCAAGCGTTGCCATTGAGTCGAGAAATGGTGAACGTTGGAAGTGAAAGACTCTACATCCGCTTGATTGGCATCATCACCTTGGCGTATAGGATGGTAACGTCGCCAACGACTTCCGGCTTCTTCGTGTATATTTCGATCGGCGGTCCGGATACCACGTATCCTTTCTTTGCGATCCATTCCCTCAACTGAGCGTATGTCCTCTTGAATTCGGTTCCTGGAGCCTTGTGTGAAATCGAAGCTACTTTCATCGCTGCTAGTCGCCGCGTCTTCACACCACTTCGCTCTTTTCCCTTGCCCTTGAAAGTGATCGCAATCTCCGATCTGCATTCCTCAGGCGCAGTCTTCTCCGGGTCATCGTGGTACATGGCCATTGGGTAGAAACCCGGCATCACTTTCTGCTCCTTCGCCCATCCGTAGAGCCGTTGCATATATTCCTCCCATGGGACCTTGTCATAGGGCCCTAGGTGCTCGATGTATGCAATGTTGGTCGCTTTTCTGCTCTCAAGCCTCGGGCTCATCATTCTCTCCTAGGTTCACGGACTAGTAGAGCGATAAATAGGTTACTGGTTTAGACGTCGTCGGCGAATGGCGAAGGACAACTTATTGGGTAGGACTCACACAACACTGAGCCGCACTTGGCAATACATGGAGCGAGCTTCAATGAAAGAGACTGCAAAGAGGAAAGAGTTGACTATGCTTGACGTTCAGCTCCCCGCAAATGTGCCTATAGTCAAGCGTCCTTTCAAAGAGTACTTCAAGGGTTTCGAGAAGCTCCCTGTCGTGAAGGAGATCTTCGGCCAAGAAACGGATAGAGTGCTGGCGGAGCTTGAGGTGGAGTTCTTCAGCTCTCGTTTCGGCTACATGGGAGTAAGCGACGAAGACGGCCACTTGATCGTGAGTGCACACTACCTGAGGAATGGCGACGCGGTAAGCAAATATTTGGATGTGATTCATGAACTGGTGCACGTCAGGCAGTTCAGAGAAGGTAAGTCACTGTTCAATGAGACGTACGAGTATCATGAGCGGCCGACGGAGCTTGAGGCTCATGAGTATGCTGTGAAGGAAGCTCGCAGACTCGGCATGTCGGATGATGAGATTTTCGAATATCTAAAGGTAGATTGGTTGGGCGACCACGAAGTTCGGAGGCTGGCCCGAAAACTGGGCGTTCACCCTTCACGACGGGCTCAAGGGGAGCGGGTAAGGTAGTTGCGTTGCGTTGACCGTTAGGTCTGTCATACATTCTGATGATGAAGTGAAAGAAGTGAAGTACAAGAGACTATCCGAAGAAGAGGAAAGAGTCATCATTCACAAGGGCACAGAACTCCCTTTCAGCGGCAGGTATAATGACCATTGGGAGAAGGGGACGTATGTCTGTAGAGGATGCAATGCGCCGCTCTACCGTTCCGAAGACAAGTTCAATGCAGGTTGTGGATGGCCGAGCTTCGACAATGAGATCGTCGGTGCAGTGAAGACGATTCCGGACACAGACGGAGTCCGCACAGAGATTGTCTGTGCTAATTGTGCCGCACATTTAGGCCACGTCTTCCTTGGAGAAGGCCTCACCGGGAGGGACGTTCGACACTGTGTGAACTCGATTTCACTAGATTTCGTTGCAGCTAGGAAGGAACACGATGCGGAGAGACCATCTCGTATCTCAAAGCACCGCCTAACGCGGTGAGAGTTCCATTCTGACCCATGATGGTTTGTGTTGACTCTAGATGGATCAATGTCATGCCTCGAGATATCGGTGCGTCAGCCCGCATGCTAGATGCAAATGCCCATTAGAACTCAGATATTTGCATAAGCGTTCTTAGAATGAAGCAGGTGAGTGTCGTGATGAATATTCGCAGCTTCTATGAAAGAATCGTCTGGAAGATCTTAGCAAGGAACAATGGTCAAGAGATATCAACTCTTGTTTTGCAGAATTTGTGGGAGAGACTCCATGAAGCATTGAAGAAGCAGGGTTACAAAGTTGATGGAATAAGGATGCCACCTATCAAGGCGCTGGTTCTTGAACCCAGAGAGTACGCAAGAATCAGTCGGATAGTTGATCAACTGCCCAAGACAAGAAGCAACACCATCGAAGAGTACGGCAACAACTATTCAACGGAATCAGCGATTGGCACACTTGTACGTCTACCAGGAAGTGAAGAAGAATATCTCATTCTCCTCTCTAAGCCTCGATGTCAAGGCATTATTTCGACAGCACAAGAAACAGCGGTTCCTTTACAGTCCTACTATCTCTGTCACGAACTTACACATGTCTGGGAGCATCTACTGCATGTAGAACCAGCAGGATCCCTCACAAAGCAACTACTAGCCAACAAGGATCTGATCGGACAATTAGTTGAACCCAAATGATACCATGGGATGGAATCCCATTTTTCATAGGAGTCTCGGAGAGATTTTTTCCAGCCTCCATTTGCGACCTATAGGTCAGCTGTGTCGCGGCTCGGAAATATGGAGAAGACTAGAGTAGACCCGTGGTTCTTGACCTGAACTTCTCGATTGATGCCATGCCGCAACCTCCCTTCTAATTGAAAGAATATTCTCTGGCTGCGGTTCGCTCTAAACATAGAATTTCTCCGGCTCTAGGGTTTCGATTTGCTCGTCAAGATAGGCCCTACAGTGCTTGACTGCGAGTTTTCCGCTGTCGGCATCATTGAGCCTTTCCTTCTTATAAAAGGGTCAGCCCCACGAAACATTTGATGAGATCCGGAAAAACCAAATTCTATCTGTTTGTGTCGAGCCGTATTAATAAGGGTCTCATTTGTTCTTGATGGAATTTCTGCAGAGGCCTACTCAATCGCAACAAGTCTACTTTCGACTATCTAGTGGCTGGAAAATATGCAAATCGAAAAAGATGCAGGGTGAATTTCAGTCAATGGGTTCCCGATCGTAGAAAGCTTAGAGATCCTGAAAGGGTTAGATGTGAGAAAGACGCCAAGTTCAAAGGCTAACGCAATCAAGACTGTGAATTGGACGACGTGGCCAGCAACAACAACCACAAAAACTATCAAACACCTTATCGTCTCCAACGTCCGTTATGAGACATCTGA
>CAZJUU010000170.1:0-4170 GCA_964549295.1 uncultured Candidatus Bathyarchaeia archaeon | reverse complement strand
CTTGAGGGACCTACAACAACCCGTCCCTTGTCTTTCGTCCCTCCAAGAAGGATACAGAGTGCACTAGAGATTCCCTTCTCCGCCGCGAATGATTCAAGAACGTCGGGAAGATGGTCACCGTCGTGTAGTCTCAAAACGAAAATCCTGCCAAGTTTCGCTTCGCAATATTCCATTATCTCATTCCCATCGAAATCAACCGTTGTCAAGAATATGTCATGATGTTAGAAGATGTTAGACTACTAAGCCTTTTGAACCGGGATCATAGCGTTTCGAACATTGGGCTATCATTGGACCGCTTACCCTGATGAACGAATCATTTGTATAGCTATTAACTAACAAGTGTTGGGACCAGAAATGGAAGTAATTGAATACGCACATCTGCAGAAGTATGAGTTCCTTCCCAGCATCTTTGGACGCGTGCTTATGAATGGTGAACATATGACGTTCTTCCTAGTTGAGATTCCCGCAGGAAAGAAGGTTCCACTGCACAGTCATTCTCAGGAGCAGATGGGAATCTGCCTTGCAGGCCAAGCTGAGTTCATTTCCAAAGAGGAGAAGAGGATCGTGCGAAAAGGCATGGTCTACAAATTCAAGCCCAACGAGGAGCATGAAGTTAGAGTTACTGGAACAGACAACGGACTCTTTCTTGACGTGTTTAGTCCACCAAGACATGAGTATGTCTCCATTCAAAGATCATTCGAAGAAAATGAGCTGAAGAAAAGATAGTTTGGCGAAATGGGAATTGAGCAACAGGGACAGATCGGATACGTAGCGAGGTTCAGCCTTCTCAACCGATGGCAACGAAAATCCAACCAAGTGTGGAGAAACATCACTTTGGAAGTCGAGGTTTTTTCAATCGGATACGGCATCGTTTCTATGGTCAGCTGGGGCTTCGCGGATTTTCTCACAAAGAGAATTGTTGGGGCAGTGGGTTACTACAGGCTTCTGTTGTATACGCACCTAGTCGGATTAGCACCTCTCTTGCCGTTGGCTGTGTGGTTCGGCGTGTCAATTCCTCACTCGATGAAAACAACTGGAATACTCATTGCCAGTGGAGTGTGCAGCTTTTCAGCAGTGTTCTTTCTTTACAGGGGCTTAGCTGTTGGGAAGGCAAGCATTGTGACTCCTGTAGCTTCGACTTGGGCGATCGCAGCGATGCTATTTTCATTCATACTGTTCGGTGAGACTCTGAGTCTGTCTCAAATTCTTTGTATTGTGATGGTTCTGGCTGGAATATTGGTTCTTTCCATGAGATCCAACGCAGACGGACGTTCAAACGTCGGGATTGCATATGCTTTTGCCTGCATGTTGTTCGCTGGTTTGAACTCTATACTCTTCAAGGTAGCTTCAAAAGATGTTGGAGAGATTGGAACCCTGTTTTTCAATCGAATTCTTGTGACGATAATACTGTTGGTCACTATTTCTTTCCTCAGGTCCCCCCTGCTGAAGATCAGTGGAAGAACTCCGTACAAGTCCATGATCGCAGCTGGTTTGACAGAATTTGCTGGAATGGTCGGGTTCATAGTTGGCGTGGGGGTTGGAATCGTCTCGATAATAGCGCCCATATCCAGCGCCTCACCTGCAGTAACGGTCGTCCTTGCACAGGTCTTTCTTAAGGAGAATCTGACTAGGATGCAGAAGACGGCGATAGCACTGATCATCGCCGGAATAGTCACGCTATCAATTCTAAGTCTGTAAAGCTTCACATCAGGGATGTTTTGTCCACATATCGACACGCAGTAATACTGATCAGATATGGCAGAGGAAAATCGAGAAGAACGAGCGGAGTTTTCTGGCTGCGCTCTTTGCTATTGTTCTCATATCCGAGGTTGCTCAAGAGCTTAGTCTGTTAAGTATTTGCCCTGGGTTGAGTACCGGTTTGTTCCTCCAATCAAAGTGGCAGACGGATTCAACTCTCGTTTGCTTGGGGAAAAAGAATGTGGAGCTTAGAATCACAAACTGACTAAACGCTTCTCGAAATCTTCAACGACGCGCTTCTTTCCCTTTTGAATCACCTTGTGTCCCTCATTTTGGAGGAGAGTCTTCTGCACGCCCGCTCCACCGGGATATTTCTCGTTGATCACGCCCCCTTGTTTCAGTGTCCTCCAGTATGGAGTGATGTTTGTCTTTCCTTCTTTTGCATCCTCGTC
The DNA here is from genome assembly GCA_964549295.1 of uncultured Candidatus Bathyarchaeia archaeon. Taxonomy (GTDB): domain Archaea; phylum Thermoproteota; class Bathyarchaeia; order 40CM-2-53-6; family CAVXDP01; genus CAVXDP01. The sequence continues at coordinate 2,020 of CAZJUU010000170.1, read as the reverse complement.
TGCGGCACCGGCCGCTATGCGCGCAAATATACCGGTCGTTATTGGGCATCCAATGGTCGCCCCGTGTTTCTTAGCAAGAATCTCGCGGATCTGATTTATGGTGATGAGCTTTCCCTTGGGAACTCTCTTCATGATTTGATCAACTTCCTTGGGAGCCGGAATTACACATGTCCCTGTTCCCCAAGCCTTTCTCATCTTACCTTCGATCCTGACTATCTTCGGCAACCCCTTATCATCCTCCAGTTTCTCTTTCCAAGATTTCTTTCTGTACACCATATCCTCGTCCCCAAATTCATGCTTCAGATCTTGTTGCAGGCCCTCATATGTCTGGAGTTCTGATTACGAGCATCTATCCATCCAAATGAAACCAGTTTGGCAATTAATAAAGAGATTCGAGACTTTTCGATTCAGGTGTCACTTTCGGAATCTGTGAGAGGTTACATTCGACTGAATTGTCAGAGATACGAAATCATTTTGTGGAAGTGCCCTTTAGTGCCTAAGGTTGCGATCACGAAGGAAGTCTACGAGAAGATCGAAGCTCAAGCCTACAAAGAGGGCGTCTCGGTTTCAAAGCTGGTCGAGAGGCTTCTTCAAGAATCGACAACAAAGAAGATAATCGAATCTTGTCCGAGATGCGCTTTTCGATTCTGAGAATGGTCACCCTATATGTTCATCTCCCTGCGCTCTCAATGTCTGCAAGACATTGTGGTTTCTTACGGACGAGGCCTTCAGCCATAGGCCCCGACATATGTTGGCGAAACATACAGAAACGAGCCTCATGTTAGCGACGTTCAACGGCATATTCAGATAACGGTCCTGTAATTCCACCTAGTCGTCGATTGGATTGGAAGAAAGATGGTCTGAGACGTTGTTAAACGCTAGCTGACAAGAAGTGTTGTCGGCAGTCTCTTCTTTTTTGTTACCAACGTTCGTGTTTCACTATTCTGTCCAATGGGAGGCGACTCTTTCTCATCACCGATGAGTCCGAGGGATACCCTAAAGGCATCAGTTCCACCACACGTATTTCTTTGGGGATGCCAAGTATCTCTTTCACTCTCTGTTCGTTGAAGGCTCCGATCCAACATGTACCCAACCCCAGCTCTGTTGCAGTCAATGACACGTGATCGAGCGCGATGGCTACGTCTATAGGGTAGCACAGCTGTCCACATCTCATAACGTGCCCGTCTGTCTCAGCACATGCCACAATGACGATAGGCGCTTGCCCAACAAACGTCTGACCGTTGGCAGCTTCAGCAAGTTTTTTTCTTGTCTGATAGTCGCGCACTACCACGAATCTCCATTCTTGACGATTCGAAGCGGAAGGAGCGAGTCTCCCCGCTTCTAGGACAACCTTCAGTTTCTCGTCTTCAACTGGTTTGTCCAGATATTCGCGTACACTCTTTCTAGTCTTTATCGCATTAACGACGTCCATAGATGCATGACCGCTTCCATGGATCATTTGTGTCAGCTGCTCAAAAAACATCACTTTTCGAGTATCGCCTATGAAAGAAGCTGCGAATGAGTTCGCAGTAGATACGGTTACAAATGGAGTTTCGATCGATCTTCCTGCACGAGGCTACTGCTTGATGGCACTCGGGAGATGAGGTTAATGGAGGCGAAAGAGCGAAGATCCAGAGGAAATGGGGTTGGATACCAGCCATAGAAAGCTGGCAGTCCGGGGATATCCATGCATATGCACGAATTTATACCAAATCTCATTTCTTGGTGTCTGATGAAGCGAATACAGGATTGGGCTAACATCCTGATTGAAATCGCCCATTTTGAGTTTTTTCAGAACTAGTTAGGAGGAGGCTTGAACGGTAACTTGGGTATCATTAGATAAAATTCTAGGGTATTTTTTCAGAAGACAGGCTAACAAGCCTGAACTCAAAGGAATAGATATTGAAGATCTTGCTCGACCAGGAGATCCGACTCGCAATATCCTACTTCATCCTTATTCTTTTCGGGGAAGAGCGCCAAGAAAAAATGGAGAGTGATGACAAAGCTATTGGCTATAATC
>CAZJUU010000169.1:0-4209 GCA_964549295.1 uncultured Candidatus Bathyarchaeia archaeon | reverse complement strand
GGGATTACTACAGTCACCAGTGTGGCACGCAACTATTCTTTCTATACATGGGCGATTGCAGACCTGCTGGCCACGAACAAGATTACCCGTAGGAGTCAGTTCGCTTCACATCTAACAAAGCGTGAAGCGGCATTCGTCATTGGCACCATATTTCATGAGGAAAATAGAGACCGGGGTCTTAGGCCACACGGCTTCAACAAGGCCAGTCGTTTCATCAACAATTCAAAAGGCACGGAGATTCAAGTTGCGTTCAGTGTGTCTGAGAGCAACCCAGAGGGTTTCTACGGACTCTACTACAGAACTGCAATGTACAGACTCGGTCTGACCATCAGGTCCAGGATCTTCGACGATCTCACTCCATTGGGTCGTCGGCTTGCTGAGGCCTATGAACACACCATTAAGAAAACTAGGTACTTCAAGCGTCATGCTCAAGATGAACGAATAAAGAAATCCATTCTAGTGGAATATGGGAAAAAAGCTTGCATCTGCAGGCTCACAAAGCGAACTAAGGAAAGAGAACTGCTGCGGAATATTCTATTCACCGAGAACCTGCAGTTCTTGAGTTTGAAAGAATCTAGAAAAGAATCGTTAGTAATGGCATTATCTCTTATCAAACAGTCATGCAAGTTTGGCATGGATTTCACTGATGACGTACTTCGAGATGCGGTCTTCTTCGGTCAAGCCACAGACGGCAATACCATGTTCAGCTACGACTTCAAAGGTTTCGAGCAGATAAGAGCTCGTTGGCGTTTCTTCCAACTACATGAGTATTTCACCTTTGCACTGGAATCGCTTCTGCATTCGCTTCTCTGCGAACTGAAGAAGACTGATGAAGGATTGAGCTTCGATGATTTCCTCACCCGTATTGGAGATGTTACGTCGTCAGTGTCGAGGGGGCTAGGAATACCTCCGACTGAGAGCCTCGAGAGGGCTATCAACCTAGTGCTCAAGAAATATGGGTTGAAAGGTCTAAACCGTGATACCAGTCATCAGTTTGACATCTCATGTGACCTAAGGAAAAGAATATCAGAGAAAAAGTTGTTCACTAGACTCCAATATCTCCTTGAAACCAACGACATCCAAGAGATTATTGGAACCTCGGTTGGGATTATCATTCTGAACTACATGCGCACTTTTCAACTTCTTCGAAGTGTTGACCCGATTGCCGTCTGGTTTAGTGATCGCGCTAGTCAGGAGTTAAGTCCGCTGTCATTCACTCAAGACATTTATGGAAAGACCTCCGCTTGGAAGATACGTGATCTTGTCCACCACTGTTTCAAGATTGTAAGGGATCAACACAATCTAATCGCTCTTGACAAACTGATGTACGGAAATGATACTTTCAGGTTTGAAGAGAAAGGCAATCTTCTGAAGTTTAGGATCGATGTTTATCCCAACTATCCGTCACGTAGAAGCTCGAAGATTGGATCTGTTCTATCCATTCTGGAACATCTGGGGCTTGTAGAAACTAGTAGAAACGTTGCGAGATTGACAAAGGATGGAGCGAAGATTCTCGAGAGTGGGTCATATGAAAGAGTCAATTGATCTTCTCGATGAGATTTTCCGGATTGACCCCTCATCTCGCGTACTATTTACTACCTTCAAGTATAATCAGTACTTCTTTGAGAAACATGTCTTCCCTCGCTTTCGTGGAAAGTCACTGCCGTTGGTACTGGTCGACTATGCTGAATATCAAAACTCCTTGCGTGAGTCTGGAACGTCAAGGTTAGCGGGAACTCGATATTTGGTTGATTCTGTGCTGATTCCAAAGGGAACATTCCATCCAAAGATTGTCATAGGGTGCTCCGACAGAGAGATCAAACTGATCCTCAGCAGTGCCAATCTGACACATGCCGGTTTCTCCACAAACGCCGAGATCTGTTCTGTGGAGACTATACCTTTCGGAAGAAGAAACGACTTTCCCATTGTCCATCGGATATGCGATTTCTTATCCAGACTAAACACCTATGTGGCTAGCGTTCCTCACAGACAAGCCATCGAAAGACTGCTGACTAAGATTGATTCTAGTGCCCAGAGCCTTCCAAACGAAGAAGATACATTTCTCCTTCACAATCTAGAGGAATCGATTCTAAAGCAAACAAGACGAATAATATCTCATGACGTAGCGAAAATCATCATTGTGTCCCCTTTCTTTTCACAAGACCTGGCGCTTTACGAGAGACTGGCGCGAACCTTCACAGATAATATTGAGTTTGTCATTCAGCCAGGCAATAACAATCTTCCAGTTGATCTTCTCAAAAACTGGAGGCGCGTTTCCAAAGCCCGTTTCATGTCCATTGCATTCAGAGACAATCGATCATTGCATGGGAAGCTTTTCGTCTTTCGCACGAAGTCATGTGTATTCACATTGACAGGTAGTGCAAACTTCACCAAGCAGGCCCTCCTGCTCTCCACAAAGGAGGAAGGTAACGTAGAGGTATGTTTGCTCAGGAGAGCACCTCTGAAATACTTTGATTATCTGTTTGATCCAAGTTTTGTGACACTGAAGAAGATCGCTCTACCAGAGGTCAAACCTTCAATACAAACGCAGCCTACTGAGAAGGAAAGCGATTTCCGAATATTAGAAGCCCACATCGCGGGGGACAAACTTCTAATTTCAATCGGTCTCACATTTGATCACAAGATGAGAGTGAGAATTCACATCGACAGGATTGAGAAAGACTTCGTGATTGAAACATCGTCAAACTCAATCTCCCTTCAATTGTCGCAGGAAGACCTGCAGGCCCTTGCGACAAGCGCAATTCTTTCACTCACGCTTGAAGATGAGCACCGAAAGCTGTTGTCTGATCTGAAGTTGATACACAACCCGCTATACCTTCCATCACAGTTCTCTGCCCTTAGCACTATAATTGACGAAGGGGAGAGAACATGGCTATTCAGAATTCTGAACAAATATGCCAGCCTGCCCGACTTCAACTACGTGTTACCGATCATCGAGAGAATGGAAGAATACGGACTGCTTGAGTTGAAGCCGGTCGAAAAAGAGGAATTATTGTTGAGACTCCAGGCTAGAGTAGCAGAAATTGAGCCATACTCAGCTAGTAATCAGATTGTTCGACTGATCGACAGGTTTCGGAAAAGACATGAGAAACGGATGACAGTGGCAATTGAGTCGAGAGACCTAAAGCAACTGCCAGCAGCAATAAACTCCTTTGTGATGATAAACAAACTCCTCTTGTGGTTAGTCAAGAGAGGCCTGCAAGACGTAGACTATCTAAGGTTCGTGCGAAAGAACGTAGAGAGCTTACTCGAACACAACTACATCTCTTTGAATGATCAGAATGAGATTCAAATTGTGCGTGAGACTATGCTTCTCGCTCATGTTGTCATGCTTTCCTATATTGTCGATTACATGCAGAGTCGCTCTCCCGAGTTTCAGCATACGAGCGGAAAGAGAAACTATCTAAAGGATACCTTTGAAGAGACTTTCACGTTGGCATTGAATTTCTTTCGCAAGGCTTCAGAAGGTAATCTGAAGAAAGATCTGAGTGCCACAACTGGCGAATATCTTGAGGTCATACCAGAAATCGACTTGGACATTTCAACCATCTTAGACAAAATGAATCGTATGATCACCAATGTGAATGGCATTCCTGGAAAAGGCTATTCGTTTGCCCATCTGCAGGCCGGGCCCGAAACATGACAGTTGCACCGTCGCGATCATTACTAACGTGGATTCGCAGGGTTGAGATCTGCCAATAATTCCTTCTTGAGGCTGTCCCTGAGAGCTAAACCTAGCGACCGTATCTCTTCTTTCTCTCGATCCTCGCATGTTGCATAGGTTCTATGAGGTTCGGCTAAGGCTTCTTTAGTGAGAACCTTCTCAGGGTCCAGTCCCCATGCCCTCATCAACTCTTTCAACATGTCAAGCTTGCTGTGACTGCCTGACGGTTTGATTGCAAGCCCAGCTGCTGCGTAAATGTTTCGCAGAAACTCAACTCCCTTCGATTGGATGTCATGATAGGTGTCCACCGTATGACCCGTCATGTAGTCGACATAGTCCGGTTGGATGCCCAGAGCCATGAGCTGCGTCTTGAAGAACTTACGGAGGCTATGCACATGAAGATCGTAGCCATTGCCAGGCCAGGCCACACCAGCGCAATGTATCATCCTGGCGCTTTAGGGCTCCAGGTCCCGCCCTCCTTATCAACCTCGCTCCATCCCTTCTCCCGAAGGAAGACGCGGATG